>JAISIZ010000040.1 GCA_031261785.1 Mediterranea sp. (in: CFB group bacteria) | reverse complement strand
TCGGACAAAGCGAAACTCATTAGACGCTGATGACACGGATGACACGGATCTAAAATATATAAATCCGTGTCATCAGCGTCTAAAAAATCATTGCACAAAATTACCCCGCACGAGGTATACATTGGAAGGGGCGCATACTGGATACGCATATATGAATAAGTTGTTGAAGGAGATGAAGACTAAGAAAAATAGTCCTATTCTTTAGCGCCAACTTTCTATCCATCAGGGAATGCCGACATCGAACTCCAGCAAACGTCCAGCATGAAAAAAACAACATCTTCGGCACGTACTACGAACAGGTCCACAATATCGACGTCCCGTAATACCCTGACGAATATCTGTCCAAAATCCATAATTACCTCCGCGACCAGACAACGAACCTTCAAGAATATCTAAAAGCCTTCGCAGCTAATCAGGCATCTAAAATATTTGCAAAAAAGAGGGCTATCTCAGACTTTCTCTATTTTTGCACATGAAATGCTTCAAGTTCGCTGGGGAAAGACTCACCTGAAATCGGGTAAGACAATAACCGGTCGGGGAAAGTTCCACCTGAAATCGGGTGAGAAAATAACCGATCGGGGAAAGTCCCACCTGAAATCGGGTGAGACAATAACCGGTCGGGGAAAGTCCCACCTGAAATCGGGTAAGACAATAACCGGTCGGGGAAAGTCTCACCTGAAATCGGGTAAGACAATAACCGGTCGGGGAAAGTCTCACCTGAAATCGGGTGAGAAAATAACCGGTCGGGGAAAGTTCCACCTGAAATCGGGTGATTGAATAACCGGTCGGGGAAAGACTTACCTGAAATCGGGTGATTGAATAACCGGTCGGGGAAAGACTTACCCGAAATCGGGTAATTGAATAACCGGTCGGGGAAAGACTTACCCGAAATCGGGTGATAGAATAACCGGTCGGGGAAAGCCTCACCCGAAATCGGATAAGCATTTCACCAGGTACAAGCCACTAATTTAAAATAAAATCGTTTAAAAGAAGTCGTGTCAATCTTGATCCTATTTATCGCTCTTCACGTCGACCAAGAGCATGCTGACCGACGACATCGCACGGGCAGACCGCGAACGCAACTCGCTTTATATTGAGATTGAAAAAGAGTACGAACGCTCGCCGACATGCCCGACGAGAAAATAAGGCTCGCCTGCAAAACGATGAAGCAGCTGCTCCCGTCCCGGGCGCGGTCGCGCCCAGGACAGCAAGCCATGCGTATCCATGGCATTTTTCAAAATTTAATTCTCCATATTCAATTTATAAAGAATTAAGTCCTATCTTCGCGGCCGTTTAAAGGATAATGAGAAGTCGCTTAAAATACGGAGTGCTGTTGGTAGCCGCGCTACTCGCGCATATAGTCGTCGGCACGGCTATGTGGAACGCTTCCGACACGCCTGTTTCTCCCTGCCCGCCGGACATCCGCTGCTGCTTCAGCCAAGACGGCCCGGGGGAGGACGCGCTTAGCGGATACGACGATATCCTTTCCCTCCTTTCCTGGCTCTCGTCGGATATGGGCCACGTCGGCGCCACCTACGTGCCGGCGAACAAAAGCTTGTCACTCTTGGTTGTTCATACCGGTGTAACCGGGAAATCCGGATGGCCGCTATCCATCCATCCCCCCGCCAAGCGGGCGCGTGCCTCCGATCCGCTGGACTATTACGTCTATGGATTGAGGAAGATCGTGGTTTAGCGACACCGCCGGCGGTGCCCTGTCGCTACCCAGCCGGACACACACATGGATCAAGAAAGACGCGGCCGGAACTGGCTCTTCCTCCCCGTGGAGGGCTGCCGTCCGGCGCTACGCGCACACGCATATATCATAATGTATTCAAAATAAAAACAGCTATCGCATGATGAATTTTACACTGTTGGTCGTTGTACTGCTCACCGCGCTCGCTTTCGTAGGCATCGTGGTGGCGCTTTCGCGCGCCATCTCGCCCCGCTCGTACAACGAGCAGAAATTCGAGACGTACGAGTGCGGCATCCCCACCCGCGGGAAGTCGTGGATGCAGTTCAAGGTAGGCTACTACCTGTTCGCCATCCTTTTCCTGATGTTCGACGTGGAGACGGTCTTCCTCTTCCCCTGGGCGGTGACGATGCGCGACCTGGGACCGCAGGGTCTGCTGGGCATCCTCTTCTTCTTCGCCATCTTGGTTCTGGGTCTCGCTTACGCCTGGAGGAAAGGAGCGCTGGAATGGAAGTGACGAAAAAGCCCAAGATAAAGTCGATTCCCTACGAGGAGTTCGAGGACAACGAGACGCTCGAGAAGCTGATCGGCGAGCTGAACGCCGGCGGCGCCAACGTGGTGCTGGGCGTGCTCGACGACCTGGTGGACTGGGGCCGCAGCAACTCGCTCTGGCCGCTGACGTTCGCCACCAGCTGCTGCGGCATAGAGTTCATGGCGCTGGGCGCCGCGCGCTACGACATGGCCCGCTTCGGTTTCGAGGTGGCCCGCTCGTCGCCCCGCCAGGCCGACGTGGTGATGGTGTGCGGCACCATCACCAACAAGATGGCCCCCGCGCTGAAGCGGCTCTACGACCAGATGCCCGACCCCAAATACGTGGTGGCCGTAGGCGGATGCGCCGTGAGCGGAGGCCCGTTCAAGAAGGCCTACCACGTGCTCAACGGCGTGGACAAGATCCTGCCCGTCGACGTCTACATCCCCGGTTGCCCGCCGCGCCCCGAGGCTTTCTTCTACGGCATGATACAGCTGCAACGCAAGGTGAAGGTCGAGAAATTCTTCGGAGGCACCAACCGCAAAGAGAAAGAACCCGAGGAACTGGAGCGGGAGGAGCGCGAATTCGACAAGGAAATGAAGACCAAGCCCGAAGGACTGTAACGCACACAGAGATATGGAAACGATAAATATGGATATACGATATATAGCCCCCGAGGCATTGCACGACGAGATGCTACGCTTGCGCCAGGAACAGGACATGGACTTCCTGGAGAACCTGATAGGCATGGACTGGGGCGTGCCCGACGAGAAAGACGCCCCCGGAAAGCCACGCGGACTGGGCGTGGTGTACCAGCTGCAATGTACCGGGACGGGCGAGCGGGTAGCGCTCCGCACCGCCACCCTCGACCGCGAGCGCGCCGAGCTTCCCTCGGTGACCGACATCTGGAAGATAGCCGACTTCTACGAGCGTGAGGTGTTCGACTTCTACGGCATCGCCTTCATCGACCATCCCGACCTGCGCCGCCTCTTCCTGCGCGACAACTGGGTGGGATACCCCATGCGCAAGGACGACGACCCCGAGGCCCAGAATCCGCTCGACATGACCAACGAGGAGAACATCGACACCACCCGCGAGCTGGAGCTGAACCCCGACGGAAGCGTCAAGGACGTGGAGATGAAGCTGTTCGGCGACGACGAGTACGTGGTCAACATCGGCCCCCAACACCCCTCCACCCACGGCGTGATGCGCTTCCGCGTATCGCTCGAGGGAGAGACCATCACCAAGATAGATACCAACTGCGGGTACATACACCGCTCCATCGAGAAGATGAACGAAAGCCTCACCTACCCGCAGACGCTGGCCCTGACCGACCGCCTCGACTACCTCGGCGCCATGCAGAACCGCCACGCCCTCTGTATGTGCGTGGAGAAAGCCATGGGCGTGGAGGTGAGCGACCGCGTGCAGTACATACGCACCATCATGGACGAGCTGCAACGCATCGACTCGCACCTGCTGTTCTACGCCTGCCTCGCCATGGACCTGGGCGGGCTGACCGCCTTCTTCTACGGCTTCCGCGACCGCGAGAAGCTGCTCGACATCTTCGAGGAGACCTGTGGCGGACGGCTACTGATGAACTACAACACCATAGGCGGCGTGCAGGCCGACATACATCCCAACTTCGCGCGGAGGGTGAAGGAGTTCATCCCCTACATGCGAGGCATCGTGCACGAGTACCACGACATATTCACCGGCAACGTCATCGCCCAGAACCGCATGAAAGGCGTGGGCGTGCTGAGCCGCGAGGAGGCCATCTCGTTTGGCTGCACCGGCGGGACGGGACGCGCCTCGGGATGGTCGTGCGACGTGCGCAAGCACCATCCCTACGCCCTGTACGACAAGGTCGACTTCAACGAGGTGCTCTACGACGAGGGCGACTCGATGGCGCGCTACATGGTGCGCATGGACGAGATCATGGAGAGCCTGCGCATCGTCGAGCAACTCATCGACAACATCCCCGAGGGAAACTACCAGGAGAAGATGAAACCCGTCATCCGCGTGCCCGAAGGCAGCTACTACGCCGCCGTGGAAGGCAGCCGCGGGGAGTTTGGCGTCTTTCTCGAGAGCCACGGCGACAAGATGCCCTACCGCCTGCACTACCGCTCCACGGGCTTGCCGCTGGTGGCCGCCGTCGACAGCGTCACCCGGAACGGCAAGTTGGCCGACCTGATAGCCGTGGTGGGCACGCTCGACTTCGTGGTGCCCGACATCGACCGCTAATCACTAATCACCAATCACTAATCACTCAAAAAAGAACCGTGTTTGATTTTAGTATAGTAACCAACTGGATACATCAGTCGCTCCTCTCCTTCATGACCGAGGGGTGGGCCGTATTCGTAGAATGCGTGCTGGTGGCGCTGGCCATCATCGGCCTGTACGCCGCCCTGGCCATCGTCCTCATCTACATGGAACGCAAGGTGTGCGGATTCTTCCAATGCCGCCTCGGCCCCACGCGCGTGGGCAAGTGGGGAACGATACAAGTCATCTGCGACGTCATCAAGATGCTCACCAAGGAGATCTTCACGCCCAAGGATGCCGACAAGTTCCTCTACAACCTGGCGCCGTTCATGGTCATCCTGGCCTCGTTCCTCACCTTCGCGTGCATACCTTTCAATAAAGGAGCCGAGATACTCGACTTCAACGTAGGCGTCTTCTTCATGCTCGCCGCCTCGAGCATCGGCGTGGTGGGCATCCTGCTGGCCGGATGGGGCAGCAACAACAAGTTCTCCCTTATCGGCGCCATGCGGAGCGGCGCGCAAATCATCAGCTACGAGCTGTCGGTGAGCATGAGCATCATGACGATGGTGGTGCTCACGGGCACCATGCAGTTCTCCGAGATCGTGGCCAACCAGGCCAACGGCTGGTACATCTTCAAGGGGCACGTCCCGGCGGTCATCGCCTTCATCGTCTACCTCATCGCCGGCAACGCCGAGTGCAACCGCGGCCCGTTCGACCTCCCCGAGGCCGAGAGCGAGCTGACGGCCGGATACCACACCGAGTACTCGGGCATGCACTTCGGCTTCTTCTACCTCGGCGAGTACCTCAACCTCTTCATCGTCTCGGCCATCGCCGCCACCATCTTCCTCGGCGGATGGATGCCGTTGCACATCGGCGGCCTCGACGGATTCAACGCCGTGATGGACTACATCCCCGGCTTCGTCTGGTTCTTCGCCAAGGCATTCTTCGTGGTCTTCCTGCTGATGTGGGTGAAATGGACCTTCCCCCGCCTGCGCATCGACCAGATCCTGAGCTTAGAGTGGAAGTACCTGGTGCCCATCTCCATGCTCAACCTGCTGCTGATGGCGTGCTGCGTAGCCTTTGGACTTCACTTTTAAACATAAGGAACGATGGAATATAGACATTATAACGACAAGAAATATACCTATCTGGGCGGACTGGCGCATGGCATCGGCACCTTGCTGACGGGCATGAAGACCAGCATGAAGGTGTTCCTCCGCAAGAAGGTGACCGAACAGTACCCCGAGAACCGCGGGGAGCTGAAGATGTTCGACCGCTTCCGCGGCACGCTCACCATGCCGCACGACGCGAACAACGAGCACCGCTGCATAGGCTGCGGGCTGTGCGAGACGGCCTGCCCCAACGGCACCATCGAGGTGGAGACCGAGACCATAGAGACGGCCGACGGAAAGAAGAAGAAAATCCTCGCCCGGTACCGCTACGACCTCGGCTCGTGCATCTTCTGCCAGCTCTGCGTCAACGCCTGCCCGCACGACGCCATCACCTTCGACCAGCGCTACGAGCACGCCGTGTTCGACCGCTCCAAGCTGGTGCTCACGCTCAACCATCCGGGCAGCAAAGTAATGGAAAAGAAAAAAGAAAATTAGCGATATGGGATCAACATTCGAGACAATAGTATTCTACTTCCTGGCGGCGTTCATCACCATCACCTCCGTGCTGACGGTCACCACCCGCCGGATTGTCCGCTCGGCCACGTACCTGCTCTTCGTGCTCTTCGGCACGGCGGGCATCTACTTCCTGCTGGGCTACACGTTCCTGGGATCCGTACAGATCATGGTTTACGCCGGCGGCATCGTCGTGCTCTACGTCTTCTCCATCCTGCTCACCAGCGGGGAGGGCGACCGGGCCGAGCGACTGAAACGCAGCCGGTTGCTGGCCGGCGTGCTCACGATAGCGGCCGGACTGGCCATCGTGCTGTTTGTCACCCTGAAGCATAAGTTCATGCAGACGGCCAACCTGCTGCCGCAGGAGACCAGCATACACGACATCGGCCACGCCCTGCTGAGCAGCGGCAAATATGGCTACGTGCTGCCTTTCGAGGCGGTGAGCGTACTGCTGCTCGCCTGCATCATAGGCGGCATCATGATCGCCCGAAAACGCTAATCACCAATCACTAATCACCAATCACTACGATTATGATACACATGGAATATTACCTGGTGGTATCCACCGTCATGATGTTCGCCGGGATATACGGATTCCTCACCCGCCGCAACACGCTGGCCATCCTCATCTCCATCGAGCTGATGCTGAACGCCACGGACATCAACTTCGCCGTGTTCAACCGTTTCCTCTTCCCCGAAGGGATGGAGGGCTACTTCTTCGCCCTGTTCTCCATCGCCATCTCGGCGGCCGAGACCGCGATAGCGATAGCCATCATGATCAACATCTACCGCAACATACGGAGCATACAGATACGCCACCTGGACAAGCTGAAATGGTAATCGCGCCTCCCTTCGTCAACGATATTAAGATAAAAGATATATGGAACTAACAATCTTCATACTCCTCCTTCCCCTCCTCTCCTTCCTCGTGCTGGGCATCGGGGGGAAATGGATGTCGCACCGCACGGCCGGCGCCATCGGCACGCTGGCGCTGGCCGCGGTGACGGTACTGGCGTACGTCACGGCCTACCATTACTTCGGCGCCCCGCGACTGGCCGACGGCACCTTCGAGACGATCGTGGCGTACAACACGACGTGGCTGCCGTTCACGCCGACGCTCCACTTCGACCTCGGCATCCTGCTCGACCCCATCTCGGTGATGATGCTCATCGTCATCTCCACGGTGTCGCTCATGGTGCACATCTACTCCTTCGGCTACATGAAGGGTGAGCGGGGCTTCCAGCGTTACTACGCCTTCCTCTCGCTCTTCACCATGTCGATGCTTGGCCTGGTGGTGGCCACCAACATCTTCCAGATGTACCTCTTCTGGGAGCTGGTGGGCGTAAGCTCTTACCTGCTCATCGGATTCTACTATACGAAACCCGCGGCGGTGGCCGCCTCGAAGAAGGCGTTCATCGTGACCCGCTTCGCCGACCTCGGCTTCCTCGTGGGCATCCTCATCTACGGCTACTACGGCGGCACGTTCGGCTTCACGCCCGACAGCATGTCCATGCTCACCGGCGGCGCCTCGATGATGCCGCTGGCCCTGGGACTGATGTTCGTGGGTGGCGCCGGCAAGAGCGCCATGTTCCCGCTGCACATCTGGCTGCCCGACGCCATGGAAGGCCCCACGCCCGTAAGCGCCCTCATCCATGCCGCCACGATGGTGGTGGCCGGCGTGTACCTCGTGGCCCGCATGTTTCCGCTCTTCATCGCCTACGCGCCCGACGTGCTGCACCTGGTGGCCTACGTGGCCGCCTTCACCTCGTTCTACGCCGCCGCCGTGGCTTGCGTGCAGAGCGACATCAAGCGGGTGCTGGCCTTCTCCACCATCTCGCAGATAGGATTCATGCTGGTGGCGCTGGGCGTGTGCACCTCGACCGACCCGCACGAGGGCGGCCTGGGCTACATGGCCGGCATGTTCCACCTCTTCACGCACGCCATGTTCAAGGCGCTGCTCTTCCTCTGCGCCGGATGCATCATCCACGCGGTGGGCAGCAACGAGATGTCGGCCATGGGACGGCTGTGGAAACGGCTCCCCGTGACGCACGTCACGTTCCTCATCGCCTGCCTCGCCATCTCGGGCATACCGCCCTTCTCGGGCTTCTTCTCGAAGGACGAGATCCTGGCCGCCTGCTTCGAGTTCAGCCCCGCGATGGGTTGGGCGATGGCCGTGATCGCCGGCATGACGGCCTTCTACATGTTCCGCCTCTACTACGGCATCTTCTGGGGCACGCCGAGCGAGAACTCCGACAAGCACCTGCACGAGGCGAAGGCCATGACCGGGCCACTCGTCTTCCTCGCCGCCGTGACCTGCGTGGCGGGATTCATCCCCTTCGGACACTTCATCTCGGCCGACGGCACCAGCTACACCATCCACCTCGAGGCGCAGACGGTCACGACGAGCATTGTCATCGCCCTGATAGCCATCGGCCTGGCCACCTCGATGTACGCCCGCCGGAAGCAACCCGCGGCCGACGCGCTGGCCCGCCGCTTCAACGGCCTGTGGACGGCGGCCTACCACCGCTTCTACATCGACGAGGCGTACCAGTTCGTCACTCACCGCGTCATCTTCCGCTGCGTCTCCACGCCCATCGCCTGGTGGGACAGGCACGTGGTCGACGGCTTCTTCAACTTCCTGGCCTGGGCCACCAACACCACCAGCGACGAGATTCGCGGCCTGCAGAGCGGGCAAGTGCAGCAATACGCCTACGTCTTCCTCTGCGGCGCGCTGGCGCTGATACTGATGCTGCTCCTTTAGTCAAAACAAACTCATATACACTATACAGATGAATTTCTTATCTATATTCGTACTTATCCCCCTCCTGATGCTCGGCGGCCTGTGGGCCTCGCGGGGCATCAAGGCCGTAAGGGGAGTGATGGTAGCCGGGGCGTCGGCCTTGCTCGTGTCGGCCATCGCGCTCGTCTTCATGTACCTCGGCGAGCGCGGGGCCGGCGACACGTCCGAGATGCTGTTCCGGGCCGACCTCACCTGGTACGCCCCGCTCCACATCGCCTACTCGGTGGGTGTCGACGGCATCTCGGTGGCCATGTTGTTGCTCTCGGCCATCATCGTCTTCACCGGCACGTTCGCCTCGTGGCGGTTGCAGCCGCTCACCAAGGAATACTTCCTGTGGTTCACGTTGCTGTCGATGGGCGTGTTCGGCTTCTTCATCTCCATCGACCTCTTCACCATGTTCATGTTCTACGAGATAGCGCTCATACCGATGTACCTGCTCATCGGCGTGTGGGGTTCGGGCCGCAAGGAGTACGCGGCGATGAAGCTCACGCTGATGCTGATGGGAGGCTCGGCCTTCCTGCTGGTAGGCATACTGGGCATCTACTACGGCTCGGGCGGCACCACGATGAACATCCTCGAGATAGCCAAGCTGCACTGCATACCGGTGGCGCAGCAGTGCGTCTGGTTCCCGCTCACCTTCCTCGGCTTCGGCGTGCTGGGGGCCTTGTTCCCCTTCCACACGTGGAGTCCCGACGGCCACGCCTCGGCGCCCACCGCCGTCTCCATGCTCCACGCCGGCGTGCTGATGAAGCTGGGTGGCTACGGATGCTTCCGCATCGCCATGTACCTGATGCCCGAGGCGGCCGACCAGCTGTCGTGGATCTTCCTCGTGCTCACCGGCGTGTCGGTGGTGTACGGCGCCTTCTCGGCTTGCGTGCAGACCGACCTGAAGTACATCAACGCCTACTCGTCGGTGTCGCACTGCGGACTGGTGCTCTTCGCCATCCTGATGCTGAACCAGACGGCCGCCACGGGCGCCGTGCTGCAGATGCTCTCGCACGGGCTGATGACCGCCCTCTTCTTCGCCCTCATCGGCATGATCTACGGACGGACGCACACCCGCGACGTCCGCGAGCTGTCGGGCCTGATGAAGGTGATGCCCTTCCTCAGCGTCTGCTACGTCATAGCCGGCTTGGCCAACCTTGGTCTGCCGGGGCTTAGCGGCTTCGTGGCCGAGATGACCATCTTCGTCGGCTCGTTCCAGAACGCCGACGTGTTCCACCGCACGCTCACCATCATCGCCTGCTCCTCCATCGTCATCACGGCG
>JAISIZ010000116.1 GCA_031261785.1 Mediterranea sp. (in: CFB group bacteria) | reverse complement strand
TCCCAATACGCGCCGGCGAGAGCCTTCTCTATCCGCGTTTTGTCGCAAACGATCTCGAATGCCGTGACCGGTATCTGAAGGATGTAGCTTTCGGCCTCAAACCATATACGCGCTCTATGTGTCACGTGCGGGTAAGCGTGTATGAGGGCACCTTTCCGTACGAAGCCCACCATTTCCTTTTCGCTGGACGCCTTGTCGCGAAGATAGTAGACGCAAGCCCCTTCCAGCATGATATAGGCGCGTTCTTCGTCCGTGTCAAAGGAAAATTCTTCGCCTTTCCTGTAACGCGCGATTCGGCATAGCGCCAACAGTGTTTCCGCTTCCGATGGCGTAAGCTCCCGGTGGAATAATCCCCGGACAGCCTCGGCCACCATTTGCCGAAGCTCCTCTTTCTTATCAATCTGTTTCCAATCTATGTGTTTCATGTTTAACTCTCCTTCAATTTTTGGGTATGGTGTCGCAAATGTAAGGAGGATTTTCGTTTTATCCAAACAAGATCAGCGCAATTTCGTACGAAATGAAATCAGGATTCGGCGAAATGATAGGAGACGCAAGGCGCGCATTGGGACAAAGCGGAACTCATTAGACGCTGATGACGCTGATGGCACGGATCTAAAATAATATAAATCCGTGTCATCCGTGTCATCAGCGTCTAAAAAATCATTGCACAAAATTACCCCGCACGAGGTATAAAAGAAAGCGACGGGCGAACCTCGTTGTCCGAGATTCGCCCGTCTTGTTTAACCAAATAATCTGATCAAAGGAGCTTTATGGGTAAAGGTAAAGTCAGTCCTTGAAACCAATTTTCGCGTGTGCGCCGTCGCAGAAGGGTTTGTTCTTCGAAGCGCCGCAGCGGCATAGGTGCGGTTTGTCCACGATTTTGACCGTTCCGTCGGCCAATGTCAGTTCTACTTTGCCGTCCACCAACAGCGGTGCGTTGGGAACTACCTTGATTTTCAATACGGATTCAGTTTTTTCTTCCATGATGCTATTTTTATTAATTAGTCCATAATTTACGTACTATTTGATAAACGTACGGTTTGCCTAAAATGTTTTAGCGAAAAGCCTTCGGGAGGGCATCTTTTTTTCAATCGCCGATGTCCCGCGCGTCGGGTTCTTTGTACCAGCCGGCGTACATCAGGTAGTTGCGCGCGATTTTTTGATTCAGCTCCTTGGCTTGCTCGGGGTCGACCTTCTTGACGAACTTGGCGGGCACGCCGGCCCAGACGGTGCCCGGCTCGATGATGGTTCCGCTAAGCACCAGGGCGCCGGCGGCCACGATGGCGCCCTCGCCCACCACGGCGTGGTCGAGCAGGGTGGCGCCCATCCCGATCAGGGCATAGTCCTTCACGGTGGCGCCGTGTATGGTGACGTTGTGCCCAATGGAGACGTGGTCGCCGATCTCGATAGTCGATTTTTGGTAGAGCGTGTGCAGCACGCTGCCGTCTTGTATGTTCACGCCATTGCCGATGCGGATGGAGTTGACGTCGCCGCGGAGCACGGTGTTGAACCACACGCTGCAGTCGCGGCCGATTTTCACGTCGCCTATGATGGTGGCGTTGTCGGCCAGGAACGTGTTCTCGCCGATCTCGGGGACGAAGCCCCGTACTGATTTGATTAGAGACACTTTTTTAGTGATTAGTGATTAGTGATTGGTGGTTGGTGATGGGAGGGGCTACATGAGGGGAGCCGTGGCTTTCCGCAACCATAGCCGTTCCTCTTCGTCGAGGTAGGGCGAGAGCTTGACGGACACGGCGCGGTGGTAGTCGTCTATCCATTGCTTCTCGGTGTCGGTCATCAGCCTGTCCAGGATGCCTTGGGTGCAGATGGGACAGAGGGTGAGCGTCTCGAACTCGTAGTAGTCGCCGTACATGCCGTTGTCGGCCTCGCGCACCAGCGTGAGGTTCTCGGTACGTACGCCGTGGCTTCCCTCTTTGTAGACGCCCGGCTCGTTGGAGGTGACCATGCCGGGGACCAGGGGGACGGGGTTCTCGTTCATGCGGATGCTCTGCGGTCCCTCGTGGACGCTGAGGAAGTGCCCCACGCCGTGTCCGGTGCCGTGCAGGTAGTTCTCGCCGTGCCTCCAGAGGGGTAGGCGGGCCAGGACGTCGAGCTGCGCGCCGCGGGTGCCCGCGGGGAACTTGGCCTGGGCCAGGGCGATATGCCCCTTGAGCACGAGGGTGTAGTCGATCTTCTCCTCCTCGGTGAGCTTGCCCAGGGCGATGGTGCGGGTGATGTCGGTGGTGCCGTCGAGGTACTGCGCGCCGGAGTCGAGCAGCAGGAATCCTTCGGGGCGCAGGGCCGCGTCGGTCTCGGGCGTGGGGGTGTAGTGCACGATGGCCCCATGCTCTTTGTAGCCCGCTATGGTGTCGAAGCTGTCGTCCACGAAGAGGGGCTGGGCGGCACGGAATTCGTGCAGCTTCCCGGCGGCGCTAAGCTCCGTCTCCCGGCCTTCGGGAACGGCCTTGTCCAGCCAGCGAAGGAACTTGACGAGCGCCACGCCGTCGCGTATCATGGCGGTGCGGACGCCGGCTATCTCCCGCGGGTTGCGCACGGCCTTGAGCAGGGGCACGGGCGACTCGGCCGCGATGACGTTGAATCCCTCGGGGAAGGCCGAGACGATGGCGAAGTTGGTCTTCTTGGGGTCGAGCTGGACGATGTCCACTTCGTCGATGGCGCGGAGGTAGTCGACTATCTCGTCATAGCCGCGCCGCGCGATGCCATTGGCGGTCAGGTAGGCGTCCACTTCGGGCGTCACCTTGGCAGGGTCGATGAAGAGGATGGCGTTCTCCCGCGTGATGAGGAGGTAGCTCACCACCACGGGGGTGCAGTGCACGTCCGACCCGCGCAGGTTGAGTGTCCACGCGATCTCGTCGAGGGAGGAGAGCAGGATGTTGAACACTCCCTCGCGGGCCAGCTTGGCGCGTATGTCGGCCAGCTTCTCGGCGCAGCTCTTGCCGGCATACTTCGTGTCGTAGACGTATGCGGGCGCTGAGGGTCGGGCGGGGCGGTTGGCCCAGATTGTCGCGAAGGGGTCGGGGCAAGACGCGAGGGTCAGCCCATCGCTTTCCATCTCCTTCGCCATCCGCTTCACCTCGGCGGCGGCGAAGAGCGTCCCGTCTATGCCCACCTTGGCGCCTAAGGGTAGTCGTGCCCTTAGGTAGGCGAGGATGCTTGGCGTGTCGGGCAATCCCTCTTTGTACAGGGTGATGCCGCTTCCTTCGAGCTGCCGTCCGGCCTGGATGAAGTAGCGGGAGTCGGTCCATAGCCCCGCGTCGTCGTGCGTCACCACCACGGTGCCGGCCGAGCCGGTGAATCCGGAGATCCACTGGCGCGCCATCCAGTGCGGCGCCACGTATTCGCTCAGGTGCGGGTCGGTGCCCGGGACGATAAAGGCTTCGACGCCGTTCGGCCGGAAGGTGGCTCGCAGCGCGGCCAGCCGTTCTTTTATCTGTTGTTCCATATACCTTATTTATATAGCTGTTTTATATCTCATATAGTCACTTCATCTACCTTACGTCGTTTATGGGTGGCTGAAATGAATGTCCCAAAGGTACGAACTTTCTTCGTTAGCTGTCGTGCTCTCGGGTGTATTTTGGGAAATCTTAATCCTCGGCGGGTCCGTGCGGCTCAACTTTTTGTTCGACGCTGTCGCGCGCGATACGGCTCGTGGAGAAAAAAGCCCGGGCTTTTTTCTCCATTCCCGAAATCTGATTACAAAAGCTCGGGCTTTTTTCTCCATTCCCGAAATCTGATTACAAAAGCCCGGGCTTTTTTCCCCATTCCCGAAATCTGATTACAAAAGCCCGGGCTTTTTTTCCCATTCCCGAAATCTGATTACAAAAGCTCGGGCTTTTTTCTCCATTCCCGAAATGTGATTACAAAAGCCCGGGCTTTTCGCTCCTCGCGAATCCGTGGTTGAAATTTGTCGGCGTCGCGACATCTCCATGCGGCGCATGAGATCTTCGCGGATCCGCGAAGATTCGCCCACGACGACGACAATGATAGGACCGGAACTCTCCTTCTTCCCGCATACATACAGGACACAAAGTCGCGATTTCCCCGGCTCGCGCCACCCTATTTTAGGGCATAAGCTGCTGATTATCAATATGCGCTACGTGATGGCGGAGATATCCTGTGCCTATCCAGCCCTTTCTATCCGATCTTGCTGATCTTTTTCAGCTTATCTTCCTCGATAATCCGGATTTTACGCCCGTCGATGGTGATCAACTTCTCGTTGGCGAACTGGGATAGGGTGCGGATGGCGTTGGAGGTCGTCATGTTCGAAAGGCTGGCCAAGTCCTCGCGCGAGAGGAAGATGCTAAGCGTGGCGCCGTCCTCTTCCAAACCATAGTTCTCCTTGAGGAAAAGAAGGGATTCGGCCAACCGGCCGCGGATGTGTTTCTGGGTGAGGTTGACGGTGCGCTCGTCGGATATACCCAAATCGACGGCAAGCAACTTGATGAAGAACGTGGCCAAATCGTTGTTGGCGGCGACAAGGTCGACGATAACATCCATGGGTATAAGGCAGACCACCGACGGCTCGAAAGCGGCCGCGGCGGTAACGAAGTCCTGCCTGGCGAAATAAGCGCGGTAGGCAAAGTACTCCCTGGGCTTAATCATACGGATAATCTGGCTTCTACCTCCTACGCCATCTTTGAAGATTTTCACCTTCCCCCGGATGAGGCACATCAGGTGGGAGGGTGTCTCCCCTTCACAGTATATGGTTTCGTTCTTCTTGTAGGTCTGTATCGTATAATTATTCATCAGAAGCTCCTGCTGCTCTTCGCTTAAAGGGGCTAACATGTCGGATAACGTCTCCGGGACGTTGATGTCTGACAGGTTTATTTTGGGCATTGATGCTATAAAACTGTGTTATACAGCACAAAAGTAGGAAGAAAAAATGAAAAAAAGCATGAAAGCTTCAAAAGATTACGTTTTGCTTTCAAGATTCTTCCTATATTTGCTCCTCACATCTGTAGATAAAGGATTGACGTATGCGCTGGCGGGCTGGCAAGATAGGGCTGACGATCTTCGTCTGTTTGTTCTCTTTCGTGTCGGAAGGGCTGGCTGGACATGCGGCAAAGCGCCCACTGACGGCCGAAGAGCTGACGGCCGACTCCATCGTGGGTCGGGTGATGACTTTCGCTCCGCTGTACGAGACGATAGTGAGCGACTACCGCGCGGGCTTATATATAAAAGGTCGGCTCAACATCCTCAAGAAGAACTTCATTTTCCGCTACGTACCCAAATTGTTCCGTTCGCAACGCGGGGTACGCGAGTATATGCTGGAGACTTACAGCGACCTGCACTATACCGCCCCCAACATCTATGACCAAAAGGTGAAAGCCTCGCAAGGAACGGTCCGGGGGAATAGAGGATTGCCGGGGATGTTGGAATACTTCAACGTCAACATCTATTCGGCCGCCCTGCTGGGCAACGACCGCCTGCTGTCGCCCCTGGCCAAGAACGCCCGAAGCTTTTATCGCTACCAGGTGGACAGCGTGATGGACAATCACGGCAGCTCCGATTACCGGATACGCTTCATCCCCAAGACGAAGAGCGACCAGCTGGTGGGAGGATACATGACGGTGAGCGGCAACGTATGGAGCGTGCGCGAGATCCGCTTCTCGGGACGTTCGGAGATGCTCACCTTCACCTGCTTCATACGGATGGGGCAGGTGGGGGCGAAAGACGAGTTCCTGCCCGCATGTTATGAGGTGGAGGCGCTCTTCAATTTCCTGGGAAACAAGGTGATGGGGAAATACACCGCCTCGCTCGACTATAAGTCTATCCAGCTGAAGGAGAAAGAGGAGCGGGAAAAGGAGGAGAAGAGGAAGAGGAAGAAGAATCGGTACAATCTTTCGGAATCGTTCACCCTGCAGTGCGACACCAACGCTTACCGCACCGACGCGTCCACCTTCGGCGTGCTTCGCCCCATTCCCCTGAGCGAGCACGAGAAGCGGCTATACCTCGACAACCAGCTGCGGCACGATACCGCCACGGTGCGCAAGCCCTCGAAGAGCCGCGTCTTCTGGGGCACCATGGGCGACCTCTTCCTGGAGGATTACCGCTTCAACATCAGCAACGTGGGCAACATCCGTTTCTCTCCTTTCATCAACCCACTCCTGTTCAGCTACAGCGGCGGTAACGGATTGTCGTACCGGCAGGACTTCAGGTACAACCGCCTTTTCCGTGGCGACAAGCTGCTGCGCGTGCGCCCCCGGTTCGGCTACAACTTCACGCGCAAGGAGTTCTATTGGTCGGTCAACGCCGACTTCGACTTCTGGCCGCAGCACCGGGGCGCCATACACATGCGGGTAGGGAGCGGCAACCGCATCTATAGCAGCAAGGTGATGGACGACCTGAAAGCGATGCCCGACAGCATCTTCAATTTCGACCTCATCCACCTCGATTACTTCAAGGACCTCTACTTCAACATCACCAGCAGCGTGGAACTGGTCAACGGGCTGACGGTGGAGGCCGGCTTGACGGCACACCGGCGAACGGCGGAAAACCCGTCGCAGTTCATCCTAGTGGGCAATAGCCCGCTGCCTACGCCTGACGTGCTGGATAAGTTCCGCAACAAATACGTGAGCTTCGCCCCCCGCGTCCGTGTGGAGTGGACGCCCGCCCTATATTACTACATGAACGGGAAACGGAAAATCAACTACCACTCCAAGTTTCCCACCTTCTCCATCGACTACGAGCGCGGCATCAAGGGAGTGTTCCGGAGCACGGGCGAATACGAGCGGGTGGAGTTCGACTTCCAGCACCAGATACGCCTGGGACTGATGCGCAACATCTACTACCGCTTCGGCATGGGGGCGTTCACCAACAAGAAAGAACTGTACTTCGTGGACTTCGCCAACTTCGCCCGGCACAACCTGCCGGTAGGGTGGAACGACGAGATCGGCGGCGTGTTCCAATTGCTCGACGGCCGCTGGTACAACTCCTCCAACCGATACATACGCGGACACTTCACTTACGAGGCACCCTTCCTCGTGCTGCGACACCTGATGAAGTACACCCGCTACGTGCAGAACGAGCGCATCTACGCCAGCGTGCTCAGCATGCCCCGCCTGCGTCCATACGTGGAGCTGGGCTACGGCATAGGCACGCATATCTTCGACGTGGGCGTGTTCGTGAGCTGCGAGAATGGTAAGTTTGGCGAAGTGGGTTGTAAGTTCACCTTCGAACTCTTCAACAGATAATTTCGCGGGCATTCTTTTGTCAACCAAGAAAATAGTACTACCTTTGCCCCCGATTTATAGCAATATAATGTCTTATTCAATTAGTATTTTAAACAATTTTTTATTAATGGAAGACTTAAAGAACGCAGCTCCCATCGAGGACTTCAATTGGGACGCCTACGAGAATGGCGAAACAACGACCGGCACCAGCCGCGACGAATTGGAGAAAGCGTACGACAGTACGCTGAGCAAAGTGAATGACCGAGAGGTCGTAGACGGCACCGTCATCGCGATGAACAAGCGCGAGGTGGTGGTGAACATTGGATACAAGTCCGACGGCATCATTCCGTTGAACGAGTTCCGCTACAATCCAGATCTTAAAATCGGTGACACCGTTGAGGTGTACATCGAAAACCAGGAAGACAAAAAGGGACAGCTCATACTCTCGCACCGCAAGGCGCGCGCCGCCCGTGCCTGGGATCGCATCACCACAGCCCTGGAGAACGAAGAGATTATCAAGGGTTACATCAAATGCCGCACGAAGGGTGGCATGATTGTCGACGTGTTCGGCCTCGAGGCGTTCCTGCCCGGCTCGCAGATCGACGTGAAGCCCATCCGCGACTACGATGTATTCGTTGGAAAGACGATGGAATTCAAGGTGGTCAAGATCAACCAAGAGTTCAAGAACGTGGTTGTTTCGCACAAGGCTCTCATCGAGGCCGAGCTGGAACAACAGAAGAAAGAGATTATCAGCAAGCTGGAGAAAGGACAGGTGCTCGAGGGTACCGTCAAGAACATCACCTCTTATGGCGTGTTTATCGACCTGGGAGGCGTGGACGGCTTGATTCATATTACCGACCTCTCCTGGGGACGCGTCAGCGACCCGAAGGAAGTGGTGGAGCTGGACCAGAAGATCAACGTGGTCATCCTCGACTTCGACGACGAGAAGAAGCGCATCGCGTTGGGCCTGAAGCAACTTACCCCGCATCCTTGGGATGCCCTCGACTCCAACCTGAAGGTGGGCGACAAGGTGAAGGGCAAGGTCGTGGTGATGGCCGACTATGGCGCGTTCATCGAGATCGCCCCGGGCGTGGAAGGACTGATCCACGTATCCGAAATGTCGTGGAGCCAGCACCTGCGTTCCGCGCAGGATTTCATGAAGGTGGGCGACGAGATCGAGGCCGTTATCCTGACGCTCGACCGCGAGGAGCGCAAGATGTCGCTCGGCATCAAGCAGCTCAAGCAAGACCCGTGGGATACCATCGAGCAGAGGTACCCCATCGGCTCCAAGCACACCGCCAAAGTGCGTAACTTCACCAACTTCGGCGTATTTGTCGAGATCGAGGAGGGTGTTGACGGACTGATCCACATCTCCGACCTCTCGTGGACGAAGAAGGTGAAACACCCGTCGGAGTTCACCCAGATCGGCGCCGACATAGACGTGATGGTACTGGAGATCGACAAGGACAACCGCCGCTTGAGCCTCGGCCACAAACAGCTCGAGGAGAATCCTTGGGATGTGTTCGAGACCGTATTCAACGTTGGCTCCGTACACGAAGGCACCATCATCGAGATGCTGGACAAGGGTGCCGTGGTAGCGCTCCCCTACGGCGTAGAGGGCTTCGCCACTCCCAAGCACCTGGTGAAGGAAGATGGCACGCAGGCACAGCTCGACGAGAAGCTGCCCTTCAAGGTCATCGAGTTCAACAAGGATTCCAAGCGTATCATCGTGTCGCACAGCCGCGTCTTCGAGGATGCCAGCAAGGCCGAGGAGCGCGCCGAAAGGAAGGCCGCCAAGAGAGCCTCTTCCGCCTCTACCAAGAAAGAGGAGACGAGCACTATCCAGAACCAGGCCGCGTCGACCACGCTGGGCGACCTCGACGCGCTCGTGGCGCTGAAGGAGCAACTGGAAGGCGAAGGGAAGAAGTAATTCGACTGAGCCGACGGGAAGACGAGTTGGCAAAGTGATGAGTCGACGAGTCCGCATAGACATAGAGGAGGCTGTCCGCTAACGGACAGCCTCCTCTTTTTTCTCCAGATGAAAGGAGGCACCCACCCAAAGATAAGCCCCAATATATGTTTTACGGCATGTTTAGTGCAAGAAAATAGTTATTGGATGAAATAAATAGGAAGAAATGTTTCCTCCTACGGAAAGCAATGCCTATCTTCGTGCCAGCATATCAAAGTGGTATGCGCAATTTGTATTATTTATTATGAGATCCTCTTTTTTTTCATTGAAGGCTGGAAGCCTTTCGATCCTATGGCTCGTGCTTTTGGCGAGCTGCGTGAACAAAATCCCATCCGAAGAGGATGAGGCAACCCATGCGGGCGATATCCCGATCAGGATTAGCGCAAGCATCTCCGAGGCGAACCGCACGCGTGTGGCGAACAATCAATTTGAGGCAGGCGACGAGATGGGCCTGTTCGTCTTGACAGCATCTTTCTCTCTGCGCGAGGAGCGCCATGCGGACAATGTCCGTTTCGTCTATTCGGACGGCGGTTTCGCGACCGACGTGCCGGTCTATTACCCCAAGGATGGCTCGAAAATCCGCTTGGTAAGCTACTACCCCTATCGGAAAGAGGGGATGGAGATGGGGAAATGCGTGATGCCCGTATCGGTATCGACCGACCAGGGCAAGACGGGCGCTCACTCCCTATCCGATTTTCTCGTGGCGACCAAGGAGGACGTAGCAGCCTCCAATAATCCCGTCCCATTGAAGTACAAGCACAAATTCTTCCGCCTCAAGATAGTGCTGGCAGTCGCGGGGAAGGATAATATCGACGAGCTGTACGACGCCAACCCCAAGCTTTCGGTTTGTGGATTCTACACGGAGGCTACCTACGATTTCCAAAACGATACGCTCATCGGCCGGGTGAAAGAGCGGGATATCGTACCTTCGGGGGCATGGAAAATGGAGAATGGACGCTTAGTGGGCAAAGAACTCATCCTGATTCCCCAGGAATGCAACCCCGGATACCAGTATGTCGCTTTGGAGGTCGGCGGGAAGAAATACACAAGCTTCCTCCCATCGACGACGCAAGCGCGGGCGGGCAAGCAGATGGAGCTGAAGATCTCTTTCGATTCCTCGAGCGACATGTTGCTCAGTGACGTGGAAGGCGATATCGAGGAGTGGGGAGAGGGCGGAAAGGAATCCGCTCCTTCGGAACTGGTTCATCAGTTCGTGAACGTATCGGAACTGGATTTCAAACGCTCCAATGTATATAAGGTATTCCACGAAAAGAAGCAAGTGGCGGAGATTTGCGAGGAATACCTCGTCACCCCCGAATTTTCGTCCCCCGCCATCGTAGCCTATCCAATGACAGCTGGCGGAAAGGTGGACCTGTCGAAAGGCCTCGTGGTCCGGTTGATAGGCGAGACAGCCGCCGTACACGGCGGGACGGTGGCCTGGGATACCGACAACCTTTCGCTTACGTACACGCCGGGGACGCTCAAATCCCGGGATTACCTCTACATCAAGGCGGATGGGCAGTTCACCTTGTCCAACGCCGACGCAGATACGATGCTCGACGTATTGCCGATGGCCGACGTGGCATGCGACGAACGCGACGGAAAGAGGCACAATTATCCCTTGGTCAAGATAGGTACGCAATACTGGATGCGCGAGAACCTGGAGACCCCCTTTTATACCGACGGAACGGCGATTCCCCAACTCACCAACGCCATTTCCGGGCAGTCGGGATATGTGCGTTCCAAATCGGATCATTACTTCTACACCATCGACCTGCCACTGTCGAGCCGTATATTGCCCGAGCGTTACGAGATTCCCCGCAAAGCGGACTGGGATACCCTGATGGCATACCTGAAGAATGACGTCTCGCTGATAAAGGGAGACACCTGGATACCCAATTCCAATGGCGACAAGGTAGAAGCCGCCACGAACCTGACGGGATTCTCGGCTCTCCCTGTAGGCATATGCATGGAAAACAATTCAACGATCAAACAATCGGGGTACGAAGGCTGGATGGTCGCCTACTGGACGCAGGACAATACGCGTACGGGAATGGAGCCGTTCGCCTTCGCGTTGCTGTCCAACTCCAACGAGAGATCCCAAGCCCGATCGGACGAAGGGCAGAAAGCGCTCGCTATCCGCTGCATCCGCAAGTAAATGGCGGAAAGCCCGTGATACGGCCTCAATATCCCGCCAAAAAAGGGGCATGGAGAGATCGGTGTACGCATGTACATGAATGTGTCAATCTTTCCATGCCCTTTCCATGCCATTTCTCGAAAACTCATCCTATATTTGCCCCGTCAAATTGATGTCCGGGACGGCTCGCTCCCTTGCCAATTTGCCGCCTCGCCGACTCATCAATCTAACGATAACAATATGAAACGAAGTTTTCTTCCCTTACTCATCGCGGCGGCTTGCTGCACGCGAGCGACGGGACAAGAACGTTTCCCCGACGGGGAAGCTATTCCGGCATGGTTTACCCAGACCGACAGCGTAGACATGAACAAGCTCGGACGGGCCTACCGACTGACCGACTACGGCGCGGTGAACGACAGCACGTTGACGCAAACCGCGGAAATACAGGCCGTGATCGATCTCGCCGCCAGCGAAGGAGGAGGAGTGGTCGTGGTGCCACGTGGAACGTTCCTGAGCGGCGCCCTCTTTTTCAGGCCCCGTACCCACCTGCATCTGGAGGCAGGCGCCAGGCTGAAAGGAAGCGACAGCATATTTGACTTCCCCGTGGTGGAGACGCGCATGGAGGGACAGAATCTGAAATACTTCGCCGCCTTGGTCAACGCCGAACGTGTGGATGGCTTCACGCTGTCGGGGCAGGGCACCATCGACGGCAATGGCGAACGCTATTGGCGAGCGTTCTGGCTACGTCGCAGCGTCATCCCACAATGCACCAACATGGACGAGATGCGCCCGCGGCTCGTTTACATCGCCCATAGCCGCGAAGTGCGAATAACGGGCGTACGCCTCGTGAACTCCCCTTTCTGGACGACACACCTCTATAAATGCGAGAACGTGAAGCTGACCGGGCTACACATCTTCTCACCAGCCGAACCCGTGAAAGCGCCCAGCACCGACGCCATAGACATAGACGCCTGCACCAACGTACTGGTGAAGAATTGCTACCTCTCCGTGAACGACGACGCCATCGCCCTGAAGGGAGGGAAGGGACCATGGGCCGACCAAGACCCGAACAACGGGGCCAACCGCAACATCCTGATAGAAGATTGCACGTTCGGCTTCTGCCACGGCGTACTCACCTGCGGCAGCGAATCCATCCTCAACCACAACATCATCCTCCGCCGCTGCCAAGTGGACCAGGCGCAACGCTTGCTCTGGCTAAAGATGCGGCCCGACACGCCGCAACGGTACGAATACATCTTGGTGGAAGACATACAGGGCAACGCCCGCCACTTTCTCTACATCGCCCCCTGGACGCAGTTCTACGACCTGAAAGGACGAAAGGACATCCCCATCTCCTACTCCAGCCACCTCACCATGCGCGACATCCGGATGACGTGCGAGAACTTCTTCGCCGTACGGAAGTCGCCGCAATACGAACTCTCCGACTTCCGCTTCGAGAACCTCGACATCACGGCCAAGAACCCCACATTCGACCCGACAGCCGTAAACGGGTTCGTGACCGATCGCCTAACCATCAAGCAGCAATGAGCCAAGACGCCACGCCTGCACGTGGCGGATTCCCTCCAAAGAGGGGAACGACACCTCGTCCATGGAGACGACGTACTTCTCGTAGCTATCGTTGATGGCCCGCAATGGAGCGTACTCACGTTCCAACGTCTGTCCGGCTTCCATCAGGTAAGCGACCTGGACGTAAACCGTACGATCGCCCTTGATGCCCACGAAGTCGACCTCCTTGCCGCGCACGCTACCTGTATACACAGCATATCCCGAACGGCGCAGGTCCAAGTAGACTGCGTTCTCCAGCAGATAGCCCACCCCATAGCCGAAGCCGGGATAGAGGTAGTTCTTAAAAGAGAGATCGTTGAGGTAGTATTTGCCGTGACCGGCCACAACCTCTTTTCCCTTTATCTGGTAGCGATCCGCCTTATGCGCCAAGAAGGCTTCCTCGATGTAACCCAGATAATTGGAGAGCGTGTCATAAGAGGCATTCCTCCCCTTGGACTTGAAGAAGTTCACTACGTTTTGTATGGACAAGATATTGGAGGCGTTGTTGACGAGGTAGACAAACAGGTCGTCCAGCAGCTTCACGTCGCGAACAGGTTTTCGCTCCACGATGTCGCGCAACAGGACCGTGTCCTTTATCGAAGCCACGTACTGCCGCCTCGAGTCGTCGCCAATCAGGTTGTGCAGTTCGGGCAGTCCACCGATTTGCAGGTAGGACAAGCAGGACTCCCGATCGGCCGGTTGTCCCGTAAGCCGGAGATACTCCCCATAGCTATAAGGGAATACCTGAAATTCGACGTATCGCCCCGACAAGAGCGTGGCAAGCTCACTTGAGAGCAATTTGGAGTTCGACCCACTGATAAACAGCTCGCACGGTTCCACGAAGTCCTGCGCATGGGAATTGACGAAACGTTCCCATCCCTCCACGTTCTGTATCTCGTCGAGAAAGAGGTAGACGCGTCCTTGCGGTTTCAGGCGTTCCCTATAGAGCCGGTACACCTCCTCCAGGACCCGATAATCATCGATGAAGTCGAACTCCAGATACTCCTTGTTCACGTACAGGATGTTACGGGGATGGATTCCCCGCTCGGACACCAACCGTGCGGCGATCTGTCGGAGAATATAGCTCTTGCCCGAACGGCGTTGTCCCACAAGGACCTTGATCAAGCTATTCCCCACAAAACCCTCCACCTTATCCAAATAAGAGGTGCGCTCCAATCCTAACGGAAAGGTATTCCCTTTCCAGAGATTGTATTTCGCCAATGCGTTCCATTTTTCGTCCATAATCGAATATTTGGCACAAAAATACGAATTATTCGATTATAATCGAGAAAACGGGCCGATTATCCCACGCATATCCGCACGGGCACTTCGCGCGCGACAAGGCCAAACGGACGGTTTATCACACGCTTCGTTCTATGTTCCACACAAAGGCGCGGAGGCCGAGCTGTTCGGTATCCTCGTCCATGCGGTGGAGCGTGTCGAGCAAGGGGTCGATTTTACTGTCGTCCACCACGGTGAGGATGGCCGAGCACATACTGGGCCAGGCGTGGCTGCCGAAGTGAGGGTCGCCCGTGCGCGACCCCCTCCCCTGCACACGCTCCAGATAGGTGAAGCCGCGGCAGTTGAGGCGGTCGAGCAAAGTGATAATGCGCTCGTAGTGCGCTTGGTCGAAGGTAATCAGTACTGATTTCATATCGTATCGAGCTATTATTGATTCGTTATGCGGGATGTCGAAGGGGGAGAGGTGTCATTTCTTGACGATCTCGTCCTTGTGTTCCTGGAAGTAGGCATTCATCTCACGCTGCCGGCGTATCTTGCGCCGTTGGTTCTTGATGCCCGTTCCGGCGAATACGCAGTAGAGCGTGGGGATGAGGATGAGGGTGAGCACGGTGGAGATGCTGAGACCGCCAATGACGGCCACGGCCATGGGACTCCACATCTCCGACCCTTGCCCGCCGCCGATGGCCATCGGTATCATGCCCAGCACGGTAGTTGCGGTAGTCATGAGCACGGGACGCAGACGGCTCCGCCCCGAGGTGACCACGGAGCGGATCACCGCCAGGCCCCGCTCGCGGCAGAGGGTGATGTAGTCCACGAGCACGATACCGTTCTTCACCACGATACCGATGAGCATGATACCGCCCAGCAAGCTCATCACGCTCAGCGTGTTGCCCGTGAAGAAGAGCGCCATCAGCACCCCGCTGAAGGCGAACGGCAGGGAGAACATGATGATGAACGGATAGGTGAGCGACTCGAACTGAGCCGCCATGACGATGAACACAAGTATGACGATGAGGATACCCAGCGTACCGAGGTCGGCGAACGATTCCTGCTGGTCCTCGTACGACCCGGCGATGCGTACCATGATCTCACCCGGCAGGTGCATCTGGTCGATAATGGCGTTGCCGGCAGCCACGACGTCACCCAGCGGCTCGCCCGAGATGACGGCCGAGACGGTAACGATGCGCTCGCGGTCCTTGCGCTCGATGGTGGGCGGCACGAAGCGTTCCACCACCTTGCCCAGCTCACTCACACGCACGCCCTGTCCTTGTGCGTTGTAGATAAGGATGTTCTCGATGTCGGTCAGGCTCGTGCGGTTTTCGGGGGCGTAGCGCACCTTGATGTCGTACTCGTCGCCGTCCTCGCGGTACTTCGAGGCGATGGCGCCGTTGATGCGGTTGCGCAGGTAATTGCCCGCGGTGGAGAGGTTCAGCCCGTGCATGGCCAGCTTCTCACGGTCGAAGTCCACCTGGAACTCCGGCTGGTAGTCGCCCCGGCTGATGTTCACCTCCGACACGCCCTTCACGGTGAGCAGCTGGCGCTTGAGCTGCGCCGCCACGCTGTCGGTAAGCGCCATGTCGTAGCCATACACCTCGAAGGCGGCGGTGGATTGTGCCGACATGCCTCCCGTGCTGCCGCCCAGTATGACCTGCGCCTTGCTGAATTCGGGATATGCCTTGAGGTCCTCGCGCATCTGGTCGCACACCTGCTCGAGGGTCTCCTTTCGGTCGCCCGGGTCGACGAGGGTGACGTTGAACGAAATGATGTGCGAGCCGTTGTCTTGCATGGAGGCGAAGGCGTTGTCCGAATCGGCTTGTCCCACGGTGTAGTTGCACACCTTCATGATATCCTTGAACTGCGTCATCCATTGGTTGGTGAGCTTCTCGGAGAGCTGTTGGGCGATCTCTTTACGCGTGCCGATAGGCAGTTCCAACTTCACGGCGATGCGGGCGTTGTCCTGCGCGGGGAAGAACTCCGTGCCGATGCCCTTGGCGCACAGCAGGCTGATGATGAAGAAAGCGATACATCCCACGATGACTATCGGGCGGTGGCGCACCGCCCAGTTCAGCATCCGGGCGTACCAGCCGTCGAGCGCGTCGAGCGCCCGCTCTATCGGCCGATAGAATAGGGTGAACGCGCGCGACTGTTTCCGTTGCAGCCTCAGCAGCCGGGAGCAGAGCATGGGCGTGAGCGAGAGGGCGCTGACGGTGGAGATGAACATGATGATACACATCATCCAGCCCAGCTGCTTGAAGAGCACGCCCGACATGCCACTGATCATGGTGAGCGGGAAGAACACGGCGATCATGGTCAGCGTGGAGGCCACGACGGAGATGGCCACTTCGTTGGTGCCGTGCACGGCGGCCTGCTTAGGCTCCGAGCCGCGCTCGATGTGGGTGGTGACGTTCTCGAGCACCACGATGGCGTCGTCCACCACCATACCGATGGCGATGGAGAGCGACGAGAGGGAGATGATGTTAATGGTGTTGCCCGTCATGGCCAGGTAGATGAACGAGGCGATGAGCGAGAGCGGTATGGTGATGCAGATGATGAGCGTGGCGCGCCAGCGTCCCAGGAAGAGGAACACTACGATGATGACGAAGATCAGGGCGTAGGCCACCGTCTCGGTGAGGCTGTCGATGGTGTTGAGGATGTTGTCCGACGTGTCCACGATGACGCCCAGCTTCACGTCGCTGGGCAGGCTCTTCTGTAGGCGGGGCATCTCCTCGGCCACCTTGCGGGAGATGTTGACCGAGTTGGCGCCCGACTGCTTCTGCACGATGATCATGGCGCCTTTCACGCCGTTGGTGTATGTCTCCTGCGCGCGCTCCTCCACGGTGTCGACCACCCGCGCCACGTCGCGCAGGTAGATATTGGCCCCTTCGTGGGTGCCCACCACGATGTCCGTGAGCTGGCGGGCATCCTTGAACTCGCCTTCCACGCGGAGCGAGTAGGTCTCGCTGCCGATGTCGAAGTTGCCACCGGGTATGTTGCGGTTCTCCGCCCCGATGATGCCGCTTATGGTCTCTATGCTCAGGCGGTACGCCTCCAGCTTCACGGGGTCGCAGTACACCTGTATCTCCCGCTGCGGCGCGCCGGCTATGGAGACCGTGCCCACGCCCGAGATGCGTGCCAACGGGTTCGCCACGCGATCGTCCAAGATCTTGTACAGGGCGGCCTGGCTCTCGTTGGCTTGCACGGAGAGGATGACGATGGGAATCATGTCGGTGCTGAACTTGAAGATGATGGGCGTCTCCGCCTCGTCGGGCAGCATGGAGCTGACCATGTCGAGCTTGTCGCGCACGTCGTTGGTGAGCACGTCGATGTCCTCCTTGCCGAACTCGAACTCCAGCGTGATGAGCGACATGTTCTCCGACGAGCGCGAGGTGATATGCTTGAGGTTGCTCACGGCGTTGAGCGTGTTCTCCAGCGGACGCGTCACGTTGTTCTCGATGTCCGAGGCGCTCGCGCCGGGATAGGCGGTCATCACCATGATGGTGTTGGTGTCGATGTCGGGGTATAGGTCAATAGGTAACTTGGAAAGCGAGAACAGACCGAATATCACCACTGCCAGGAAGCAGAGCGAGGTCATGATGGGCTTCTTTACCGAACCTTCGTATAGACTCATATAATAGTGATTAGTGGGTTAGTGATGAGTGATTAGTGGATAGTGGATAGTGATTAGTGATTAGTGGATAGTGATTGGTGATTAGTGCATACGTCCAACGCTAATCACTAATCACTAACCACTAATCACTACTACTCACTAACATTGACTTCGCTTCCGTTCACTAAGCGTGCCTGTCCGGCGATGACGACCTTGGAGTTGTCGGGTACGCCCGACTTCAGCTCGTACTCCGTGCCCATGCGTCGGCCCAGCTCCACTTTATTGTACGACACCTTGCCGTCGGCGTAGACAAAGACGTAGCGGTCGCCCGAGCCGGCTTGCTTCACGATGGCGAGGTCGGGCACCACCACGTTGTTGGCCGTGCCGAAGTTGAGGGTCACCCTGCCGAACATGCCCGGACGCACACGGCGGTCCTTGTTCTCTAACCTGACCTCTACCTGGAAGGTTCGGGTCTTGGGGTCGATGGTGGGATATATCAGGCTGATGATACCCTTGAACACCTCTTCACCGTACACGTTGACGCGCACGTCCACGGGCGTGCCTTGCTTCATCTGGGTGAAGTAGCTCTCGGAGACGTTGATGAGCAGCTTCACCGGCATGATCTGCTCTACCGTGAGCACGGGATCGGCACCTGCGTACATGTCGCCATTGTCGTAGTTGCGGGCGGTCACCACACCGTCGATAGGGCTGACCAACGCAGTATTCTCGAGCAGATTCTTATAGATGGTTTGCTGCACTTCCAGCTGCATCTTCAGGGCGTCCCATTCCGACTTCGACACGCCGCCCACCTTGTAGAGGTTGTCGATGCGGTCGAACTCAATCTCCCGATTGTCCAATTGCAGCTTGGTCTGCTTCAGGTTGGCGGAGTCCATCTGCACCAGCTTCTGTCCGCGGGCCACGCGGTCGCCCACCTCCACGAAAATGCGATCGATGCGCACGGGCGTCGACGGCGCGATATTGTTCTTCGCCTCCGGCTCCACCGTGGCGGTATATTCTTGGATCTGGTCCACGGGGCGCGCGGTGACGTCGGCCAGTTTCACTACGGGGCGGTCGTCCGCCAGCGCGGCTTTCTTCTCTTTCCCTCCGGTGCAGGAACATATAATACATGCCATGAGCGGCAAGGCTGCCAGTTGGAGTGTTCTTTTCTTCATCTTGATGGATATTTTTTAGATGTATGGTAATTGGTTTATCTATCCGCCGCCTCTTTGCCCAAGACTTTCTCAAGATCCGCCTTGGCGACGAGGTAGTCGTATATGGATTGGTTGTAGGCCAGCTCAGCCTGGGTGAGCAAGAGCTGGGAGTTGTTCACCTCGAGCATGGTGCCCTTGCCCACGTCGTAACGTTTTCCGGCGATGACCATCGCCTTGCGCGCCTGCATCACGTTCTCCTTGTTGCTCGACAGCTGCTGGGAGCTGACCTGCATGCTGTTCCTGAAGCTGGTGAGTTGCAGGTTGAGTTTGCGTTCGGTGTCGACGCGGTTCCAGTCCAGCTGTTGGCGCTGTATGCGGGCCTTCTTCACCTGGGTGAAGTTGGAGGCGCGGAACAGGGGGATGCTAAGGTTGAACATGAGGTGCGAGCTGCCGCTCCAGTTATAGTTGAAGAAGTTGATGTTGGGGTTGTAGAGTGACTGGTACTGGTACGAGAAGCTCATCGAGAGCGTGGGCATGAAGTTGGTCTTCAGGGCGCTGATGTTCTGGTCGAGCAGCTTCAGGTTGAGTTCGAGTTGGCGCATGGTGCTGTTGTTTTCCAGGCGCGTCTCCGCGTCGAGCATCCGGTGGGCGAACACCATCGTCTCGTAGTTCGTCAGGCTGTCGTCGAGTTTCAGTTCCACGTCGGCGGTGATGCCCATTAGCACCCGCAGCTGTAGCTTGGCCAAGGTGACGGCATTCTGGGCCGACAGCACGTTGGGACGTATGCTGAGCATCTGCACCTCAGCGCTGATCTTGTCGAACTCGCTCACCGACCCTTGCTCGTACTTGGCGCTCACGATATCGAAGTTCTCCACCGCCAGCAGGTAGCCCTCCGTCAGCACCTCGTAGCTATCCTGCGCCAGCATGAGCTGGTAGAAGGCCTTGCATACCTGGTTCACCAATTCCAGCTCCGATTCGCGCGACTTCTCCACCGCCAGTTCGATGTCCGTACGGGTTATCGACATGGTCTTGTAGATGGCCGGCGCGAAGAGCGGCAGGTTCACCGTCAGTCCGGCGTTGGCGGTATTGGTACCATCTTGCCCCATCTTGAACGACATGTCGTTCAGCTTCATCTCGGCGGCCTTGACGGTGTGGTCCACCGATGCGGCCAGTGAGGCTTCGGGCAGCAGGTTCTGCCAAGCTTCCTTGTTGGCCACCTTCTTCAGGGCGATCTCTTCGGCCGCTACTTTCATGGTGGGATTCTCGGCCAGCGCTATCCCCAGCGCCTTGTCCAAGGTGAGTGTCAAGGTATCCTTGGTCATCTCGATATCCTGCGCGTGGGCTAAGCCTGGCGCGCAAAGGACGGCCACGGCGATAAGCGTCTTCCTTATCGCCATTCGTTTCACTATCTTCATAAACAATCTTAGGTTTTGGTTTTTCGGTATTCCACCAGGAACTCGTCCAGTAGCTTCGCCCCTTTTGGCGTGGCGATGCCGCGTATGTAGGTCAGCATGATGGATTCGTACACTTCCGTGAACGGGTATTTGTTGCAAATATCCGTGTTCAGCAGCACGTCGAACTGCTCGCGCACCAGCAGGTTGATGATGGCGAAGTTAAGGTCGGAACGGAAGAGGCCTTGCTCCACGCCTTGCTTGAAGAAAGACATGGTGCGTTCCGAGTCCGCCTCCCGGCGGTCTACCAGCATCCCGTAAGCCTTGGGGTATCTTTTTATCTCCTCGAAGAAACGCTTATTGGTGCTGTGGTACACCTCGATGCTTTTCTGGAACACGCCAAGCAGCACTTCCAGCACGTTGCCCGACTGCTTGTACAGCTCTTCGAAAAAGCGGTCGCGGTCGACCTCTATCTTCCGCAGGCACGCCTGCAGGAGCGTTTCTTTGTCCTCAAACATCTCGTAGAGCGTACGTTTCGAGATGCCGAGCGATGCCGCGATGTCGTCCATCGTGATGCTCTTTATTCCCTTACTGGTAAAGGCGCGTGTAGCGGTGTCTACAATCTTCGCTTTCAATTCTTTGCTATCTGTCATACAACGGTCAGAGTTAATGTTCCTCCTCCGCGTATCATACGTGGAGGAGGCGACAAAGGTAAATAGAAAACCGAGTTAACAGATAAAGTTTCCCCGCTTATCGCAACTATTTGATAATTATTATCATTAGGTCAATCTATTTGAAAAGAAGTGTTAATGCCGTTCTTGCCCTTGATAAGCCTCGAAGAGGTGTCAGGCAAGGTCCTATCGCGGAGACGCGAAAGCTTTATGCAAATTCGCATGGGACGACCCAGATGCCGTCGTGGCGCCGGTAAGCGTACTCGCCACCGGTGAGCACCGTCAGGAAAGAGGTCGTGCCCATCCGTTCCACGTCCACCTTCGCCGCCAGCTTCTTTACTCAACTTTCGTAAGTATTCAAGTCGAGATATGATCTGCGCAACGCCCATGTTGGCTGCATGGACGCTTCGAGGAACCGCGAACATCCCACGCTGGATTACATGGACATTTTGCGGGGCACCAGTGAGAACCTGTGTTTATACCTCGTGCGGGGTAATTTTGTGCAATGATTTTTTAGACGCTGATGACACGGATGCGCACCTTTCGCCCCAAGCACAAAAACAGGCCGCACGAAGTATATCCTGTACCGTCTCCAGTAAAGTCTCACATTTCGCGAGCGGCTGGATAGGAGGGTAAAAGGGAAGTGATTAGTGATTGGCGGGAGGGAGTTCACCACAGATTACACAGATTCGCACAGATTTTGTAATGATCGGCATGTGGAGACGTGGCGTGCCGCATCTCACCATTCGCGAGCCGCGCCCTTGCCATTCCATTCCATATCTTCGCCATTCGCAAGCCATTGGACTCGGCGCCATGCAAGGGCCAAACGTGGCTAAAAGTCTATGCCTCCTAACCCAACGTAGAGCGAGTTGCGTTCGCGGTCCGCCCGCGCGATGTTGTCGGTCAGCATGCTCTTGGTCAAGGTGAAGAGCAATTTCTGTTCTTCACGATAAGCCTTTTGGTCGGCTCTGTGCAGTTTGCGGGCATCATCTTTCACATTGCGCTCTTCCTTGACCAATTCCAGGACACCGCCGTGAAAGCTGGAATGCCGCCCGTTAGAAAGTCATTTTAAGAGAAGTCGTGTCAATCTTGGTCCTATTTATTTAAAATTAGTGGTTTGTACCTGGTGAAATGCTTATTCGATTTCAGGTGAGACTTTCC
>JAISIZ010000064.1 GCA_031261785.1 Mediterranea sp. (in: CFB group bacteria) | reverse complement strand
AGTACACTCGCTTTTGTCGGGAAGAGATATACCCGGTATTTTTCGCCCCGCTTTTGTCGGGAAGAAATATACCGGGTATATTTTGCCCCGCTGCCGTCTTGGAGAGAGATACCGGGTATTTTTCGTCCCGCCGCCGTCTTGGAGAAATATACCGGGTATATTTCGTCCCGCCGCCGTCTTGGGGAAATATACCGGGTATTTTTCGTCGTTCCTTATAGTGGGGGAATCAAAAACCGGAATCTCTTTACCTTTCCGGCACAAATATAATAAAAGGTTTGCGACGCACAATTCTTTTCGGCCTCGTTTATACACAAACGTCGAACAACCTCTCCGGGCCGTCTCTCGCCATCCGTAATCCTTCATCGACCAGATGGCGTGGGGAAAAAAGAATCCCGGACTTCCCCACCCCATGCGAGCGGCTGGGGAAAGGAAGCCCGGGACTCTCGTTCCGCCGAAAGGCGGGACGCAGGCCTATTTGTATTCCGCCCAGCTCTTGATGCCGATGTCGTCGACGCTCATGGTGCAGAAGGCGTAGATGAACGCGCTGGCCAGTCGGGCGTTGGTGATCAGCGGGATGTTGAGGTCGATGGCCGCACGGCGAATCTTGTATCCGTTGTCCAGCTCGCCTTGCGTGAGGTTCTTGGGGATGTTGACCACCATGTCGATCTGCTGGTTATGCAGCATCTCCAGGGCTTGCGGATGCCCCTCCTCGCTGGGCCAGTAGACGAGGGTGTTCTCGATGCCATTGTCCATCAGCGTCTTGTGCGTGCCGCCTGTGGCGAAGAGCTTGTATCCCTTCTCGGCCAGCATCCGCGCGGCATCGAGCATGTCGGCCTTCTGCTTCATGGTTCCGGTGGAGAGCAGGATGTTCTTCTTCGGGATGCGGTATCCCACGGAGAGCATCGCCTTGAGCACGGCGCACGAGGTGTCCATGCCGATGCAGCCCACCTCGCCGGTCGACGCCATATCGACACCGAGTATGGGGTCGGCGTTCTGCAGGCGGTTGAACGAGAACTGCGACGCCTTGATGCCCACGTAGTCGAGGTCGAACAGGCTCTTCTCGGGTCGCTCCACGGGCAGTCCGAGCATCACCTTGGTGGCCAGCTCGATGAAGTTGATCTTGAGCACCTTGCTGACGAAGGGGAACGACCGGCTGGCGCGGAGGTTGCACTCAATGACCTTGATGTCGTTGTCGCGCGCCAGGTATTGGATGTTGAACGGCCCGGAGATATGGAGCGCCCGGGCGATCTCTCGGCTGATGCGCTTGATGCGCCGCACCGTCTCCACGTAGAGCTTCTGCGGGGGGAACTGGATGGTGGCGTCGCCCGAGTGCACGCCGGCAAATTCGATGTGCTCGCTGATGGCGTAGGCGATGACCTCGCCGTCGCGGGCCACGGCGTCCATCTCCACCTCCTTGGCGTGTTCGATGAACTGGCTCACCACCACGGGATGCTTCTTCGAGATGTTGGCGGCCAGCTTGAGGAAGCGTTCCAGCTGCTCCTGGTTGGAGCATACGTTCATGGCGGCTCCCGAGAGCACGTACGAGGGGCGTACGAGGACGGGGAATCCCACCTCGTCGACAAATTGGTTGATGTCCTCCATCGAGGTCAGTTCCCGCCAGCGGGGCTGGTCGACGCCGATGCGGTCGAGCATGGCGGAGAATTTCTCGCGGTCCTCGGCGTTGTCGATGCTCTTGGCCGAGGTGCCGAGGATGTTGACTTGCTGCCCGTCGAGGCGCATGGCGAGGTTATTGGGGATCTGTCCGCCGGTGGAGACGATGACGCCGTGCGGGTTCTCTAGCTCGATGATGTCCATCACCCGCTCGAAGGTCAGCTCGTCGAAGTAGAGGCGGTCGCACATGTCGTAGTCGGTGGATACCGTCTCGGGGTTGTAGTTGATCATCACGCTTCGCCAGCCCTCCTTGCGGATGGTGTTGAGCGCCTGCACGCCGCACCAGTCGAACTCCACGGAGGAGCCTATGCGGTAGGCGCCCGAGCCGAGCACGACGATGGATTTGTGGTCGCCGAGGTAGCGCACGTCGTTGGCTATGCCGTTGTAGGTGAGATAGAGGTAGTTGGTCTGCGCCGGATACTCGGCGGCCAGCGTATCGATCTGCTTCACCACGGGCAGGATGCCCGCCTGCTTGCGGTGGTGGCGTACGTAGAGTATGCCGTCCTCCATGTCGCCCTCGTAGCCGATGGCCCGTGCGACCTGGAAGTCGGAGAATCCCTGCACCTTCGCCTTGCGCAGCAGCTCGTCGGGCAGCTCGGCGATCTGCTTGTGGTTGTTGCCCCAGCTGTGCAGCTCCTCGGAGGTGCGCATGATGTTCATCAGCTTTTGCAGGAACCAGCGGTCGATCTTGGTGAGGTCGTGCACCTGGTCGATGGTGTATCCGGCTCGGAACGCCTTCGAGATGACGAAGATGCGCTTGTCCGTAGGTTCGTTCAGCGACTTGTCGATGTCGGCGATGACCAGCTCCTTGTTCTCCACGAAGCCGTGCATGCCCTGCCCTATCATGCGGATGCCTTTCTGTATGGCCTCCTCGAAGGTGCGTCCGATGGCCATCACCTCGCCCACCGATTTCATGGACGACCCCAACTCCTTGGACACGCCGTGGAACTTGCCGAGGTCCCAGCGGGGAATCTTGCACACCACGTAGTCCAGCGCCGGTTCGAAGAAGGCCGAGGTGGTCTTCGTCACGGAGTTCTTCAGGTCGAACAGTCCGTAGCCTAATCCCAGCTTGGCGGCCACGAAAGCCAGCGGATAGCCGGTGGCCTTGGAGGCGAGCGCCGACGAGCGCGAGAGGCGGGCGTTGACCTCGATGACGCGATAATCTTCCGAGTTGGGGTCGAGGGCGTACTGCACGTTGCACTCGCCCACGATGCCGATGTGGCGGATGATGCGTATGGCCAAGGCGCGGAGCTTATGGTACTCGCTGTTGGTGAGTGTCTGCGAGGGGGCGATGACGATGGATTCGCCGGTATGTATGCCCAGCGGGTCGAAGTTCTCCATGTTGCAGACGGTGACGCAGTTGTCGAAGCGGTCGCGCACCACCTCGTACTCCACCTCTTTCCATCCGCGGAGCGACTTCTCCACCAGCACCTGGGGCGAGAAGGCGAAGGCTTTCTCCACCAGCACGTCCAGCTCCTCCTCGTTGTCGCAGAAGCCCGAGCCGAGTCCGCCGAGGGCGTAAGCGGCGCGCACGATGACGGGATATCCCAGCTCGCTGGCCGCGCGGCGGGCGTCGGCGGCGTTCTCTACCGCCTCGCTCTTGATGGTCTTCACGTCGATCTCGTTCAGGCGGCGCACGAAGAGTTCCCTGTCCTCGGTGTCCATGATGGCCTGCACGGGGGTGCCGAGCACCTCCACGCCGTACTTCTCGAGCACACCTTCTTTATATAGGGCTACGCCGCAGTTGAGTGCCGTCTGTCCGCCAAAGGCGAGCATGATGCCGTCAGGGCGTTCCTTCGCGATGACTTTCTCGACGAAGTAAGGCGTGACGGGCAGGAAGTAGATCTGGTCGGCCACCCCCTCGGAGGTCTGCACCGTAGCGATGTTGGGGTTGATGAGAACGGTGTCTATTCCCTCTTCTTTCAGCGCCTTGAGGGCTTGCGAGCCGGAGTAGTCGAACTCTCCCGCCTCCCCGATCTTCAGGGCGCCCGATCCAAGTAGCAATACTTTCTTTATATTCTCTTTCATGATTGTCGGTCTCGTCATTTTACAGCAGGTTTACAAAATCGTCGAAGAGGAACTCCGTGTCGGTAGGTCCGCTGGCCGCCTCGGGGTGGAACTGTGCGGAGAACCAGGGGTTCCGACGGTGCTTGACGCCCTCGTTGGATCCGTCGTTCATGTTGATGAAGAGCGGTTGCCAGTCGTCGCCGAGCGTATTGTTGTCCACGGCGTACCCGTGGTTCTGCGAGGTGATGAAGCAGCGGTTGGTGCCCACCATGCGTACGGGCTGGTTGTGGCTCCGGTGTCCGTACTTCAATTTGTATATCTTCGCTCCTCCGGCCTTGGAGAGCAGCTGGTTGCCCATGCAGATGCCGCAGATGGGCAGCGCCTCGTTTGCCATCGCCTTGCGGATGTTTCGCACGGCGGCGTCGCAGGTGTCGGGGTCGCCGGGGCCGTTCGAAAGGAAGAGTCCGTCGAAGCGGAGGTGATTGTAGTCATAGTCCCAGGGCACGCGCACCACCTCCACGCCCCGCTTCAGCAGGCAGCGGATGATGTTGGACTTCACGCCGCAATCCACGAGGACAACTTGTTTCAATGCAGAATGAGGGATGAGGAATGAAGAATTGGCCGCGCTACGCTGGAGCGTCCCGTCGGGGAAGTAATGGAAAATCTCCTTGCACGAAACCCGGTCCACATAATTGATATCGGCATACGAGGGAAATTCTTCATTCTTCGTGCTTGCTTCCTCGTTCCCAGGCTCTTCGTCAAACACGATTTTCCCCATCATCACGCCGTGCTCGCGGAGCACCTTGGTCAGCTCGCGGGTATCCACGCCGGTGATTCCTGGCACGTGTTCGCGTTTCAGCCAGTCGGCCAGGCTCTCCACGGCGTTCCAGTGGCTATATTCCCACGAATAGTCGCTCACGATGATGGCCTCGGCGTGTATCCGCTCGCTCTCCATGAAGGTGGGCAGCCCATTCTTCCCGAGGCCGAACGGAGGTACCCCGTAGTTGCCCACCAGCGGATAGGTCAACGTCATCAGCTGTCCGGCGTACGAAGGGTCGGTGAGGCTCTCCGGGTATCCGGTCATGGCGGAGTTGAAGACTACTTCGCCCGCCACCGGCTGCTCGTAGCCAAACGACTTTCCGCTGAAGCGGCTCCCGTCGTCAAGGATTAGTGTCACATTTCTCATTCTTTCGTATAGTGTGTGAATCGTTGTCTCTGTCAATCAGAAAAGGGTTTCAGAACTGGTACATCTGCTCGATGTAGTCGATAAACGCCTGGTTCACCATCTTCACGCCGCCGGGCGTGGGATAGTCGCCGCTGAAGTACCAGTCGCCCCGGTGGTTGGGGCACGCCTCGTGCAGCCCCTCCAGCGGTTGGTAGACGATCTCCACCCGCGCCTTCGTCTCCTCGGGCTTGAGCAACTCCACCATCTTGGCCGATATCTCCTCGTCGCCGAAGGGCGCGTATATCTCCTTCACGTAGTTCACCATCTCCTCCTTGGGCAGGTTGGCCTGCTCCTTGGAACGGCGGTAGGCCGAGGCGATGACGTCGCGCATGTCGCGCTCCTTCAGCAGCTCGATGGCCGCGCGGAAGGCGATGAACTCGCTCAGCTTCGCCATGTCGATGCCGTAGTAGTCGGGGTAGCGCACCTGCGGCGATGAGGAGACGATGACGATCTTCTTCGGTCCCAGCCGGTCCAGTATGCCGATGATGCTCTGCTTCAGGGTGGTGCCCCGCACGATGCTGTCGTCGATGATGACGAGGTTGTCCTGCCCCGCCACCAAGCTTCCGTAGGTGATGTCGTAGACGTGTGCGGCCAGGTCGTTGCGGCTATTGCCCTCGGCGATGAAGGTGCGCAGCTTGATGTCCTTGAGCGCCACCTTCTCGCTACGCACGCGTCGCGACAATATGGCCTCCAGCTCCTCCATGTTGGGGTTGCGTCCCAAGGCGGATATTTGCTTCACCTTCTCCTCGTTGAGGTATTCGTCGAGTCCCTGCAACATGCCGTAGAAAGCCACCTCGGCGGTGTTGGGGATGAACGAGAAGACGGTGTGGTCGATGTCGCCGCCGATGGACTTCAGGATGCGCGGCACCAGCTTTCGTCCCAGCCGCTTGCGCTCGCGGTAGATGTCGAGGTCGCTGCCCCGCGAGAAATAGATGCGTTCGAAGGAGCAGGCCCGCTTCTCGCGCGCCTTGTTGATCTGCGCGACGCGCACCTTGCCGCCCTTGCTGATGAGGAGCGCCTGTCCGGGGTTGAGTTCCTTGATGTCGTCGGCCTGTATGTTGAAGGCCGTCTGGATCACCGGACGCTCCGAGGCCATCACGGCCACCTCCTCGTCTTGGTACCAGAAGGCGGGTCGGATGCCCCACGGGTCGCGGAGGGCGAACGATTCGCCGCTGCCCGTCAGTCCGCAGATGACGTATCCCCCATCCCACTCGCGGCTCGAGCTGCGCAGCACGTTGGCCAGGTCAATATGCTCCTCGATGTAGTTGGTCACGTCCATCCCCGTCAGCCCGTCGGCCTCGGCCAGGGTGAATACGCGCTCCACCTCGCGGTCCAGCCGGTGTCCCATCTGCTCGAGCATGATGTAGGTGTCGGCGTACTTGCGGGGATGCTGCCCTATGGCGGTGATGCGGGCGAAAATCTCGTCGACGTTTGTCATGTTGAAATTACCACAGAGGGCCAAATTCTTGGCCCTCCAGTTGTTCCTGCGCAGGAACGGATGTACGTAAGTGATTCCCGACTTCCCCGTGGTGGAGTAGCGCAAGTGCCCCATGTAGGTCTCGCCGGCGAAGGGCAGCATGCGCTTGGCGAATTCCACGTCGTGCAGCTGCTCGGGGGCGCAATCCTTGAAGTTGGTGTGTACGGCGTTGAAAATCTCCGTGATGGCTCCCGAGCCTAACGCCCGCTCGCGGAACATGTACTCCTCGCCAGGATTCACCTCCAGCTTCACGCAGGCCATCCCCGCGCCTTCCTGGCCGCGGTTGTGCTGCTTCTCCATCAGCAGGTAGAGCTTGTTGAGCGCGTACATCCACGTGCCGTATTTCCGCTCGTAGTATTCCAGTGGCTTGAGGAGGCGTATCATGGCCACGCCACATTCGTGCTTCAGTTGTTCCATTTATCTTTTGTTCCTTATACCTTATTATATATACAGATGCTTTCTCTTTGGGTTTCGTTATTCCACGGTGACCGACTTGGCGAGATTTCTCGGCTGGTCCACGTCCAGCCCCTTGCACACCGCGATGTGGTAGGCCAGCAGCTGCAAGGGTACGGTGGCGATGAGCGGGTCGAGACATTCCAGCGTCTCGGGCATCTCGATGCAGAAGTCGGCGATCTTGCTGATCACCGTGTCGCCCCGTGTCACTACGGCGATCACCCTACCCTTTCGGGCCTTTATCTCCTGGATGTTGCTCAACACCTTCTCGTAGAGGCCGTTCTGCGTGGCGATGACCACCACCGGCATCTCGGTGTCGACCAGGGCGATGGGTCCGTGCTTCATCTCGGCGGCGGGGTATCCCTCGGCGTGTATGTAGGAAATCTCCTTCAGCTTCAGCGCCCCTTCCAACGCTACGGGGTAGCCGTATCCACGGCCCAGGTAGATGAAGTTGCGGGCGTAGGTGAACGTCTTGGCCAGCTGCGCCAGCATGTCGTTGAGCTTCAGCACCTCCTGCATCTTCTCGGGGATGTGGTCCAGCTCGCTCACGATTTGCAAGAAATGTTCCCTGTCGATGGTCTTCTTCTCGCGGGCCAGCGCCAGCGCCATCATGGTGAGCACGGTGACCTGTCCGGTGAACGCCTTGGTGGAGGCTACTCCAATCTCCGGCCCCACGTGGATGTACGATCCCGTGTGCGTGGCCCGGGGGATGGACGACCCCACGGCGTTGCAGATGCCGTAGATGAACGCTCCTCGGCTGCGTGCCAGCTCCACGGCGGCCAGCGTGTCGGCCGTCTCGCCGCTCTGCGAGATGGCTATCACCACGTCGTGCTCGTCGATCACCGGATCGCGGTAGCGGAACTCCGAAGCGTACTCCACCTCCACGGGTATGCGGCAAAGGCTCTCGATGAGCTGCTTGCCTATCAGCGCGGCGTGCCACGAGGTGCCGCAAGCCACGATGATGAACCGCTTGGCGTCGAGCAGCCGCTTCTTATGGTCGATGACGGCCGAGAGCACCACGTTGTCGGCCTCCACGTTGACACGTCCGCGCATGCAGTCGCGTATGCTGGCCGGTTGTTCGAATATCTCTTTCAGCATGAAGTGCGGGTATCCGCCTTTCTCCAATTGTCCCAGCTTCAGGTCCACCGTCTTCACCTCGGGGATAGCGGGCACGTTGTTGAGGTCGACCACCTTCAGCGTCTCGCCTCGCTTGATGAAGGCGATCTGTCCGTCCTCGACGTACACCACCTTGTCGGTGTACTCCACGATAGGCGTGGCGTCGGAGGCGAGGAAGAACTCGCCTTCGCCGATGCCTACTACCAGCGGGCTGCTCTTGCGGGCGGCGATAATCTCATCGGGGAAATCCCTGTCGAGCAGGGCGATGGCGTAAGCGCCAATCACCTCGTTGAGGGCCAGCTGCACGGCGGTGAGCAGGTCGGTCTGGTTGAGATCCATCATGTATTCGATGAGTTGTACCAGCACCTCGGTGTCGGTGCTGCTCCTGAACATGTAGCCTTTGGCCTGGAGTTTCTCCTTGAGCACGGCGTAGTTCTCGATAATGCCGTTGTGGATGAGGGCGAGCTTCTCGGTGGATGAGTAATGGGGATGGGCGTTGACGGCGCTCGGCTCGCCATGCGTGGCCCAACGGGTGTGGGCGATGCCGACAGTGCCTGAAATGTCTTTCTGTGCGACAAACTCTTCGAGATTGGAAACTTTGCCTTTCGTTTTGTAAACGTTCAGCTGGCGGTTATCACTGATCAATGCTACCCCCGCGCTATCGTATCCCCGATACTCCAGACGCTTCAGCCCTTTTATAAGGATAGGGTAGGCTTCTCTTTTACCAATATAGCCTACAATGCCACACATAATGAGTTTCTTTAAAATTTGCGGCAAAGATACGTATTCTCGGCAATATGAGAATACAAAATCAGCAAATTATTTGTTCCCCGCTTGACAAATGAGCGTTTCCACTTTCGCCAGCCTCGCCCGCAGCCGGGGCATCAACGAGCGGCGGGCGCGCAATGTCATGCCGCAATCGGTGTCGTACCATTGCCTCACGATTTCCGGTCCTTCTTCCTTCACCACGCGCATCACGTCGTTCATGAAGGGATACTCGAACGTCACGCTCAGCTCCTCGTCCACCGTACGCTCCACGATGGTGGCGGCGGCGATGGCCTCCGCCGCCGCGGCCTTGTAGGCGACGGTCAGTCCGCCCGTCCCCAGTTTCACCCCGCCGAAGTAGCGCACCACCACCACGAGGATGTCCGTCAGCTCGTTGGAGTTGATCTGTCCCAGGATGGGCTTGCCCGCCGTGCCCGAGGGTTCCCCGTCGTCCTGCGCCCGATAGTCCGTCCGCTCCGCACCCAGCATATAGGCGTAGCATACGTGCCGGGCGTCGTAGTACTTCTTGCGGTAGGCCGCCACGAGTTCCTTCACCTCCCCGGGCGTGCGCGCCGGCAAGGCGAAAGCGATAAACTTGCTCCGCTTCTCGGTATATGTGCCTTGGGCGGGGGCGGCGATAGTGTTGTACGTATCCACGCGAGAAATGTGCTTTATCCAACATCAAGTGAATATTGGCGCACCAAAGATAAGCGAACCTTCCGGATATACCAAATGTAGGGTGACAAAACGAGTGGACGCGGCCACCCTATTTTTTCACCTCCCGAAGAGACGTTATGCAAGTACCTGGCTCGAAGACGCGAAAGCTTCACGCAAATCCGCGGAAACGAGAAGCCCGGGCTTTTTTCTCCATCCGAGAAATGTGATTACAAAAGCCCGGGCTTTTTTCTCCATTCCCGAAATCTGATTACAAAAGCCCGGGCTTTTTTTCCCATTCCCGAAATCTGATTACAAAAGCCCGGGCTTTTTTCTCCATTCCCGAAATCTGATTACAAAAGCTCGGGCTT
>JAISIZ010000061.1 GCA_031261785.1 Mediterranea sp. (in: CFB group bacteria) | reverse complement strand
ACCTCTTCCCATTCCGAACAGAGAAGTTAAGCCCCGCCACGCCGATGGTACTGCGTCACAGTGGGAGAGTAGGTAGTCGCCGTTTTTTGATCGAGGCCCCGCCGCGCGAGCGTTCGCGTGGGCGGGGCCTCTCTCGTTTACGGCGGATCCGCGTGGTCAGCGGCGTCCCCCCCCCCCAAAAAAAAAAAGAATGGGCCGTACCGGAATGGGCCGTACCGTCATTTCGTTGACGGCACGGCCCATTCTTCATTCCTCGTTCTTCGTTCCTAATTTATACTATCCAACTCTTCTCATTGAATATTACACGAGTCCACACGGATGGCCTATCGGAGACGTGGTGGAAGGGGTGCTTGTTTTTTTGTTCACCACAGATTGCGCTGATTCGCACGGGCTACTTTATTTATGGGTTTTCCCAATAAAGTAATCCGTGCGAATCCGTGTAATCTGTGGTGAGCGAAAACAAGTTCCCGTTGCCCGCCTTTTACCTCACTTTCGTAAAGGTGGCGTACATGAACTTGCCCGTCTCTTCCACGCCGCCGGTGCTATAGGCCGCGCCACTCGACGTGGTGCCTACCGCATAAGTGCGCAGGTAGATGCCTGCCACGCCTTCGTGGCTGCCGCTCACGGTGCGGGTGACGAGTTGGAACAGCAATCCTTTGCTCACGTCGAACTGGCCGCTCTCCAAAGAATTGGAAGAACTGGTGCTACTGGTGTTGGCGTCGGTGTAGAGGGTGCAGCCCCACAGGTCGCGGTTGAGGGCGGTGTCGGTGCCTATCAGCCCGTTCTCGTAGACGAGGGTTCCCTTGTCCGTGTCGAAAGTGAGGGGTACGCCGCCTTTGCCGACGCTCTGGTCGGTGAACAGTCCCTTGAGCGTGTACGACACACCTGTCTCGTCGGCCACTATCTCCACATGGATGGTGTTGACAGGCGTAGGGTCGTCGTAGCTGGTGCTGTATGCCATGAGGTATTCGCCGATGTAGTCGTCGTACGAGAGTGGGAGGGTGTACGATGGCAAGGGAGGTACGTAGTCGGGGTTGGCGTCCTGGGTGACATAGAGCGGAAACAGTATGACCTTGCCCGAGGGGAGCGTGGGCGACAGGGTAAGTGTCGCCGTGCGTGAGTCGGTGGTGTTGGTATTCTCGGCGGCCGTCAATGTCAGCACGCCGTCGACGAGGGTGGCGGTGAGCCAATCGGCGGCGTTGTTGCCCGTTATGGTGAACGGGTAGTCGCCAGTGAGGGTTACGTCCATCTCCTCTCCCTTGCCATCAAGGGTGTGCAGGTCGCCGCTGAGGAGAGTGACGCCGTTCTGCTTGATAGGCACATAGTTTGTCTTCGTGCCCGCGGTAAGCGTGACGAGGGCGTCGCGGCTGATGACCGACTCGTTGGGCGCGGTGGTCACCGTGACGGTCTGTCCGTTCACGGAGATGGCGCACCAATCCTGGTCGCTCTTGGCCGTAAATCCCGGCGTAGCCACCTCGATGGTACCGGTCGCTCCGGCGGCGGTGCTGGGCACGTCGGTAGAGGTAACCTCCACCTGTATGTCGGCTATATTCTGGTTCACGGCGTCGTCGCCGCATCCCGTGAGGCATCCCAATGCCCATAGTATGAATAGATATTTTTTCATGTTCTGTTCGGTTTAATTTTTCTTGATTAACTTCAGGTAGGTGAAGCAGGCGCCTTCCACGTTGCCTTTGTAGTCGCCGCTCAAGCTGTTGCTGGTGCCATACTGGTACATGCGGATGGCCAGGCCCGTGGTGTTGCGGCTCCATACGCCGTTGGACACGAAGGTGACGATCTGCGCGTCGGCATCCCACTCACCCTTCACGCCGGTGCCTTCGTTGGTTCCGGTACTGGTGGACGTGTCGCTGATGGGGCAGAGGCGTAGCCAGGCTTGCGTGCCGTAGTTGGAGGAGCTGCCGCTGTAATTCTCGGCGGAGGCCACCACTCTGTAGTCGATGTACTGCGACAACAGGCTGATCATGCCCTTCGCGGGGTCGAAGGTCAGCTTTACCGTTCCGAAGTCGAATATGCCCGGTGCCGAGAGGGTGAGCGTGCTGTTCACCACGTCTTGGCTGATGGTGACATCGGTCTGCTTCCGTTTTGTCGGGTCGCTCTCTTTGCCACGGCCGGTGGTTTCGTACTCCAGCGTCCAGTTGCCCATGTATTCGTGGTATGTCAGCTGGTAGTCGGCTGGGAAGTAGGCGGTGAGCTTGGCGTCCGTCCCCTCGTCGACGCATACGTACTGCTGGTTGTCCTCGTCGAAGCGGAAGTGCTCCATCGTTACGCCGTTGATGGTGACGGGCTGGTACAGCTCAATGCCGTCGGTGGTGTAGGCGAAGCTCAACTTACTGTCGCTGTACGAGGTGCCTGTAGCCCAAGTGTCGATGTTGATGGCGTTCTTCACCTGTGGTCCGCTACCGGCCTCCACTCCGTCGACCTCCACCTTGAAGGCTACGAAGCCGGCGCCAATGTTGGCCATGTCGTTGATAGCCGCGAAGCGTATGGCTGGATCCTCTTTGTCGACATTGCGGGTGAGCACCAGCAGGTTGCCGCGTTTCTTCCCTTTCAGGGTGATCCGGTTCTGGTCGTCGCTCACGCCGATGATGACGAATTCATAGTCGCCGGCCAGTCCGTTGAGGTCTCCCGAACCGCTGACGTACGAGAAGTAATTGAGCACGGGGTTGAAGGTGTTGAACGACAATACCGGTCCTTGCGACTCGTCGATGGTCCAGGTGGAAGTGGCCGTAGTGCCGGCCGGCGTGGTGATGTCGGCGGTAGTGGTGGCTATCTGGCAGGCGATGTCCACGCTTGTGCCGCTGCCGAAGTGGAAATACATGGCGTAGCCACCTATGGAATACTTCTCTTCGGGGTAGTAGTTGCCGTACCATCCGTCCGTGGCATTAGTGAGCAGTTGCCGGTAGCTGGCTACCAGCTGGTCGATGCGTACGGCGGCTGGCTGTCCGAACAGATCTTCTTCTTCCTTGGCGCAGGCTACGGTGAGGGTCAGGAGAGTCGCCAAGGCTATCATTGCGGTGTAAAGTTTTCGTTTCATATCATTCCTCCTCCAGTTTGGACAGGTCAATGGTTCCAATCATCTCGGCATGGCGTTCGAAGACGCGGCGCAGGTCGTCGAGGCTCACGCCCCACGAACTTTTGAGGTAGTTCTTGATGATGTCGAGTTTCTTGTTGATGATGGCTGCTCCGTCGTCGCCGGCGGCTATCATGATCTCTCCCCACGTCTCAGCCCGGTCTCGGTCCAGGTCGGCGGTGCCGTCGCCCACCACCTTGGAGCGGGTGACGTAGATGGAGAGCGTCTCCACGAAGTCCTCGGAATCGTTTTCGCGGGCATATCGGCTCACGAATCCCAGCGTATGGGCCTGCGCCAAGGTGTAGCTGCTGATGTTCCAGTCTTCGCCGAGGTAGTTGGTGTTGCTGATGGTTTTGAAGTCGTCGGGATAAGGCTTCTTGTCGGCCAAGGCGTGGCACGACTCGTGGTAGATGGTCTTCAGCCAGTGGTCGGACAGCCATCCGATGGTGGGTTGGTCGGGCGTTTCGTTCACGCGGTTGATGGTAATTTTCATGCCGTTGGTGGTAAACGCGTTGGTGACGGTAGCCGTGGTGGAGGTGGCCGAGGTGTACTTGGCCGTCCCCACGAGGTTGATGACGCGTGGTACGAATCCTCGGGTGAAGTTTTCGCCCCAAGCCTCCGAGAGCACGTCGAGGTAGGCGTACTTCAGGGCGTTGGCCACGATGATGCTCTTGTCGTAGCTGGCGGGGGTATAGTCGAAGTTATAGTCTTCGTCCTTGTCCGTCCACTTGTAGCGGAAGTCGATGTTGTAGGGCGCGGTATAGTTGTCGAGCAGCCATTGGTCGAGCGGGTTCAGCTCTTCGGTGGAATCCACGAAGATGCTGTCGCCCAGCTTGTCGTCGCCGCATGCGCCAAGGCTCGCTACGAGCAGTAGGGCCGTTATGTAGTATAAAGATACTTTTTCCATTTGTTTTCTTTGCTATGGAGGTGAAACATGTTCTCTGTTTATCTCGGGTTGGGTTCCAGCCCGGCGCGGATGACGCTCTGCGGTAGCTGGATGGCCACGCGGGGGTCGTCAGGGGTGAGGGTGTCGAGTATCTGCGGCGTGGTTCCGTCTGTCTCGCCCGTGTCGACGTTATACGTGGTGTCGTCGGCTATGTAGCGGCGGTAGATGGTGATTTTCCAGCGCTTGATATCCATCCAGCGCAGCCCTTCGTCCCAGGTCTGGAAGCGTCGGAACTGTAGGCAGCAGTCTATGTAGTTCTCCTGCTTTTCCGATGCCAGCTGTACGCCGAGCCTCTTCTTGGGCGTGGGGTTGGTGGGGGTGTAATGGGGCATGTCGCCATACGTGTCGTTGATAAGCTGGTCGGTGAGCTTGATGTCCACCGTGGTCCACGTCTTCATCCACAGCGCCAGGTCCTGGAGGGCATGGGTGTAGTCTTCCTTCATGATGTAAGCTTCGGCACGGCAGAGCAGCGTCTCGCCGGTAGTGAAGGGTACCCATTCCGAACGGTGGTTGCTATTGACGAAGTACTCGGGAAACTTGCTCTGGTAGAGGTATTGCGAGGTGGAGGCGTCGGTCGCCGTATTGCCGGTGATGTAGATGTAGAAGGTAGACGCGCTGTAGAGTCCCCAGGGGCCGGAGGCTTTCAGCCCCTCCGAGAAGGCGAGGTATGGACTCTGGCTGTACCACTTGCAGTAGGAGCGGTTTTGGAACACGTATCCCAAGTACGAGCGCAGCGGAAGTATCAGCAGGTTTCCGGGGTTGCCCGGCTCTACGTAGTACTTGCTGGTGTTGTCGGCATCTTTGGGCACGCTGCCTGTCTGTATGCCGGTTACCGGATAGCCCGACATGTCGCGCATCACGGCTCCGGGGTTCTCGCCCAGCACCTCGTTGGCGCAAGCTATCACCTTGTCGTACTGGCGGGTGTATAGGTAAAAGCGTGTGGCGAAGGCGTAGGCCGCGGAACGATTGAAGTGGAACTTGGGCTGGCTGTAGGCGCCGTTGTCTATCAGTGGCAATGCCTCTTCGATGTCGGCTTGCATCCGCCGGTAGTTGTCGGCTACCGATTCACGGTGGTACGTGGGCGATACGGCTGTCTCGGTGTGGTCCATGTAGACGACGCCCATGTCTTGCTCGCCGGTCTCGTCGTCGATGTGGCGTGCGAAGGTGTTTACCAGCAGGAAGTGCGCGAAGGCGCGGCACATCAGGGCTTCGCCCCGTTGCGGCCTCAGGCTGGCGGGGTTGCCTAATTCCTCAATGGCCTCCAGTCCCATGTTGGCATGGGCGATGGCCAGGTAGCAGGCCTCCCACACGTCTTCGGGCGATTCTCGGGTGGTCTCGGTCACGTCCTTCCAGTTGGCTATCTGGTCGTACATGTTCTCTCGGTCTACTATCGTAGGTCCCCGTTGCCGTTTGTCGATGTTGTCCGAGGAGATCTCGTTGAGGATACAAGGCGCTTTATCGGGATAGGCGCTGGTGAGTATTTGCGCGATCTTGGCCGGCGTGTCCACTTCCGTCCGGTTGTCGGGCGTTTCGTCCAGAAACTTGTTGCAGCCCGAGAGTAATGTCAGGCTCATGGCCGCGGTATATACTAATAATCGATTCTTCATAATTGCGTCGTATTAAGGGTTAAAGTCCTACGGTCAGCGTGGCCGTAAACTGCCGTGCCATGGGCGACGATACGCCGCCCGAACGGATAAACTCCGGATCTTGTCCGTTCAGCTTCTTGTCGGCATAAATCAAGAAGAGGTTGGTGCCTTGCAGCTTGAGCGAGAGGTTGGACAGGCCGATGGCTTGCTGCCACTTGCGGGGGAAGGTGTACATGGCCGAGATCTCTTTCATGCGGATGAATCCTCCGTCGGCCACTCGCTGGTCGGAGTAGTTGTAGGCTTGGTAAGCGTACACCACGTCGCCGTTGCCTTTGTACTGGCGGTAGGAGATGATGGCAGGCAGGATGCCCGTTTTCTTCTCGTCGCCCGGCACCATCCAGCGGTTTTTCAGTTCCTTGGGTGTGGCGTCGAGGTCGTTGTAGGAGTAGGATACGGCGTTGTCGAGGCGTACCTTGTTGCCGAAGGAGTAAGTGATGAAGAGGTTGATTCGGAAGTTCTCCCAACGGAAGCTGTTGCCGAAGCTGCCCGTCATGGTGGGGGTGGTGGGGCCTTCATACTTCAGGTTGGCCAAGTCGGCGTTTTCCTGGAAGTCTACCTTATATATCTTCTTCCCGTCGCGGTCGTAGAACATGGGTATGCCTTCGCTATCCAGGCCGGCGTAAGGGATGGAGAACAGGGCGCGTTGGGCGTATCCTACACGTCGTCCCCCCAGCCCTTTTATCATGTCGAGGGCTATCTCTCTGGCATCCAGCTCGGTGATTTTGGTCCGGGCGTAAGAGTAGATGAAATCGGTGCTCCAGCTGAAACGCTTGCCGCGGATGTTGGTGGTGGAGAGGGTGAGGTCCACGCCCGATCCTTTCATGGAGGCTACATTGGCCATCTTGCTCACGAAACCTCCCAAGCCCATGGCTGTGGTGCGGCCTATCAGGTCGTAGTTGTTGCGGAAATAGACGTCGGCGTTTAGGTTGATGCGGTTGTCGAGGAAGCCGAGGTCGACACCCATGTTCAGCTCATGTTTCTTCTCGTACGTCAGCTCGCTGTTGCCCAGGTTGTCGATGTAGAGGGCGCTCTCCTGGTAGTCGGTGACGGGTCGCCAGGACACCTCTCCACGCACGATGGGCAGAGAATTGGATACGCTCGACGGCCCCCTGTCGCCGGTGAGGCTGTATGAGGCGCGTACCGTGGCGTGCGAGAGGACCGATTCCACCTTCTTGAACCACGATTCCTCGTGGATGTTCCACGATCCTCCCACGTTCCAGGTGGGTAGCCAGCGTGCGCTGCGCGACTTACCCAGGCGGTTGGTACCCTCGTAGCGGCCCGTGAGCGTGATGTTGTACTTGGCTTTGTACGAGTAGTTGGCGGTGGCGAAGAAGGCGGCGTCGCGCTCGCGGGTATTGTCCACGCTGTAGTAATCGCCGTCGTCGCCCATCTCGGCGCTCTGCTTGAAGGCTTGCCAGGCGTATTTGCTGATGTCGCCCATGTCGTATTCGCGTCCCCATGCGCGCGACCAGTTCTTATATCGGTCGGTGCTGGTCACCTCCATGCCGGCATAAGCCTTGACGATGTGCTCGCCCGAGGGTGGTGTCCAGTTATAGTCGGCTGAGAAGCGGGCGTTGTATCCGTTCAGCCGGTTGTCCGTGCGCTCGTATATGCCGCCGTCGGGCAGGATCGAGATCGGCGAGTCGTAGGGATGGTCGGGGTCGGAGTAGAGCAACTTGTTGGCGTTGCGGATGTACTTGTCGCCCATGGCGCGGTAGGCCTCTGCCTGGTTGGATTCGTCCTTGATGTTGTGCTCGTAGGAGGCTCCGGTGTACTTGATGGCGCCCAAGGCCGAGAAGGTGAGGTTGGGGATGGGCTTGTAGCGCAGCTCGCCTTGCAGCAGGAAGTCGGCCACGTTGAACTCCAGGTAGTTATTGTCCAGCTCGTGCATGATGTTGAATGGCGCGTAGTTGCGGGTGTAGTACTCGTCGGGCGAGAGGGTGCGCGAGGTGTTGAGGGAATAGCTGTACGGGTTGATGTCGAAGCTACGGGTGACCGCTCCCGTGAGGTTGTCGATGTCCTGGGCCACGGTTCCTGGCGCTTTCTGCTGGCGGTAGGAGGTGTTGGCCTTCATGGAAATGGTGAGCTTCTTGCTGATGTCGTGTTCCAGGTTCAGGTTGGCCGTATAGCGTTTCACGTTGCTGTCTTTGTACCATCCCGGGTCGTAGAGGGCGCTGATGGATCCGTAGTAGCGGGTATTCTCCGAACCTCCGGAGATGCTCACCGAGTGGTTCTGTTGCAATGCCATGGAGAATAGTTTGCTGAACCAGTTGGTGTCGCGCATCTCGGCGGTGCGCAGGTAGGCGTTGCGGGCTGCTTGGGTGTTCTTTAGCCCGTAGGTGCCCGATGTCTCGTCATATTGGTTCATCAGTTGGTACATCTTGCCATATACTCCGGAGTTCTTGGCGTTGTATATGTTGGCCATGTTCAACCAGCCCTTCTCCTCCAGCTCGCGGTAGATGCCCATTTGGTCCTGCGAGTTCATGATGTTGAATTCCGAGTAGGAGGGGATGAGTCGGACGGTGAACTCTCCGGTGTAGTTGACGCGTGCCTTGCCGCTGGCTCCTTTCTTGGTGGTCACCACGATTACGCCTGCCATGGCTTTGGCTCCGTAGATAGAGGTGGCCGAGCCGTCTTTCAGGATCTGGAAGCTCTCGATGTCGCTGGCGTTCAGTCCGGCGATGGCCGAGCTGATCATCGTCTCTGCGTCGCCCGACGAGAGCGCGTCGTCGTCCACATCGGCCACGTCCTGCATGATGACGCCGTCCACGACCCACAGCGGCTTGCTGTCACCATAGATGGAGGTAGCGCCGCGAATCTTGATACGGGGAGCGGTGCCGAATGTGCCGGTGACGTTCTGTACCGATACGCCGGCCACCCGCCCTTCAAGGGATCGGCTGATGTCGGCCACGCCGTCCAGCTTCATGTCGGAGGCTTTTATCTGCGTGGTGGCGCCGGTAGATAGGCGTTTGTCCATCTGGTACATGCCGGTCACCACTACTTCGTTGAGCTGTTGGGAGTCGGGCTTCAGGTTCACGGTCATCTGTCCGGCAGTGATTTTTAGCGTCTGTGCCACGTAGCCTAAGTAGGAGACGGTGATTTCCGTAGCCGTCGCCGGCAAGTTGTCGATGCGGAAGCGCCCGTTGATGTCGGTGATACCTCCCGTCTTCGTGCCTGTCACGGCCACGGAGGCGCCTATCACGGGTTCGCCCAGTTCGTCCATCACCACTCCCTGCACGCTTTGGGGCTTCTGTTGCTGCTGGGCGCTGTTCGCCTTGGGGGGAGCCGGTTGCTTGAGGATGATCTGCTTGCCGGCCACCTCGTAGTGGTCGCGGTTGCCCAGTAGTTTCGACAGTACCTCGTAAATCGTTTGTCGTTCTACTTTGATACTTACTCTGCTCGAGGTCTCAATGCCCGAGTACAGGAATACAAAATCGCTGTGCGCCTCGATGTAGTGCATTACCTCCTGCATCGTGACGTCGCGAAATTCGAACGTAAAACTTGTAGTTTTACCGTATTCATCGTCGCCGGGGCTGGCTTGGACTGCCAATGCCCAAAGGCAACAGAAGAACGAAAGAAATCTAAGTTGTTTCATTCGCGTTAATTGGATAAAAGGTTGATATTCATTGGATATAAGTTCGTGTATATATGTTGTATCTGTACGGGGAAGGGGTTAGCGCCCCTTTCACGTATGGATAGCGGTTCTCGATCGGTGGGCTATCTCTGTAGCCTGATGGTGTCTCCCCGCTCTTGGACGTTCAGGGAGGTGGCTACGCTGATGCGTCGCAGTATCTCTTTGAGAGGGATACTGATGTCCAGCTTGCCGTGTATGGGAATGTGTGCGCACGAGGCGTCGGTTTCGACGGGTACGCCGTAGTATCGGTATAGTTTGCGGCATACTTCCTCCAACGGCTCTCCGTGCAGAAAGATGAGCGACCTTGTCCAGGCGATGTACTCTTCGGCGTTCACCTCTTTTTTCTCCGCTATTTGCCCTTCGTTCACTGCCAGCAGCTCGTTGGGTTTCATCAAGGCTTCCTGTCGGTTGCTGTCGAGAATCTTCACCTGGCCTCGCAGCAGCACTACGGTCGCTTGGCTGTTGTCCGAATAGGCGTCTACGTTGAACGCTGTTCCCAGCACTTCGATGTCGAACTTGGCCGTTTGCACCACAAAAGGCTGGTGTTCCCGGTGGGCTATATCTAAGTACACCTCGCCATCCACGTGGATTTTACGCTTGTCCGTACCGAAGGTGCGCGGATAGGCCACCCGCGTGCCGGCGTTGATGTGCATTGACGTGCCGTCGGCCAGCAACAGGGTGGAGGTCTTTCCTCGTGGGACGATGATTTGGTTGTATTCCCCGGCCTCCGTGCTCGTGGCTGTGGGTTGTCGCCGGGTACTTGTTTTCGTTTGGTCTACCACCTGCCTGTTCACGGCGATGTTGCCTGTGGAGGAGTAGGACACCGTGGCGCCCGAGTCCACCCGGATGCTTTGCCCGGGTGCCACCACCACGCGGATATCGCTCAGGGTGTCCATGTCGGCTTTCCATTGCATGGAGGCTTGTTGTTTATCGAGAGGTAGGGGAGTATCTGTCGGGAGAGCGAACCACGCCAAGCCGGCCAGTGTGGCGGCTGCCGCGACGGTAGCGGTTGCGGCGACGTACAGCTTCCGCCTTTCCCGTCGCTCGACGCGCTTGCGTACATGCCTCCACCCTTCCTCCAGCTCTTGCGGGCTGGGAGCGGACTCTTGTTGCTTATAGTAGGCCATAAGCTTCAGGAGGGGAGCATCGGGCAGGTGGCGATGGTGGTTCATAGCAATTACGTTTTTATTTGGATACAAGCGGGAGCGGAAAACCTACTCACCTTTTTGCAGAAAAAAGAGCAGTAACCCCAAAATAAGCGCTTTGTCGGCCAAGAACGTGCGCAGTCTCAAGAGGGTGCGCGAGTGGAGATTCATGGCCGATTGCTCGTTGATGGACAGGGCAAGGGCAATCTCCCGGTACGAAAGTCCGTGGATGTATCGGAGGTAGAGTACCTGTTTCTGGTGGGGATTGAGCCTGTTGAGCGCCGACCGCAGCTCCGTGCCTACCCGCAGGCTCTCGTCGCTCTGGCTGAAGAAGCGGTTGAAGAGTTCCTCGTCTTCCGGAAGGTAGAATGCCGTAGCCTCTTCCACCGGCAAATAAGCTTGTCGGTGGTACATCTTGTTGTAGAGCGTGTTGCGGAGCGCTCTCAGCAGGTAAGCTTTCGGACTGTCCGAAAGAATGCTGTAACGGGCGTCTTTATAAAGATGAACAAAGAGGTCCTGGATGCAGTCCTGAATCAGCTCTTTGTCAGGGAATAGCCTCATGCCGTAGTTCAACAGCAATGCATAGTTTTCTTTATAGAGGCGCTCACATAAGGTTTCTTCTTCTTTGCGAGCTTTCATCGTTGTTTTGTTCTATTTCGCTGCAAAAGTAGCAATAAAAATCGAAAAATGGCTCCTACTTCTACTTTAACAGATTAACTTTCTGTATGTAAGGCCAAATGGTCATCCGGCGAAAGGAGCGAATGAGGTCAGAAGTAATATCCCAGGTTGATGAAGCAGTTGCCTTTATGGGTCTGGTTGGAGTATCCGAGGGAGATTTCGAGCGGGCCGAAGACGCTGTTCATGCCGTATCCGGCGCTGACGCCGAAGAGTGCCTTGCCGTGCAGCAGCTCGAAGAAGTGGCTGTGCGCCAATCCGTAATTGAGGTTGAGCGTGAGGAAGTGTATGCCGCCCATGCGCTGCCGGAACTTGAGGCGGGCAATCATCACGGCGTTCTCGGTGAGCTGCAGGTTGCTCATGCCGGCCATGGAGAGCTGTTGGGGGATGTAGAATCCCGGCGTGTCGTTGCCGATGGCGTTGCGCATGGCGTAGGGAATGCCCCTGCCGATGAGCACACGTCCGTAGAGAGAGGGAAGCATGGCGAAGCGTCGGGTGATATGTATCACGCTCTCCCACGACCCGCTGAGCGCGGAGAAGGGTGCGTGGTCCTCGTACTGCACCAGGTTGTCGGTGTATAGGGCGTATTCCATGCGGAAGTCGGTGCCCCGGTCGGGGAAGTATCCCTTGTCGAAGGTGTTGAACTGCGCTTGCGCGAAGTAGCTGATGAAGTGCTCGGAGTCGATGTCGAGATTGTCCTGCTGCAGCGGGTTGAGCAGTATGTCCTTGTACTCGAACGCCTCGAAGCGCGCGCCGAGGGCGAAGCGTAGGTTGCGGTACCATAGGTCGGTGAAGCTAAGCTCCGCCAAGTGGTGCGAGTAGGTGGTGTTGTAGGCACGCTTGCCCCGTTCGTAGATGTTGATATCGTTGTACCGATACATATACGCCAGGTTGATGTTGCGCTGCCGCAGTGGTTCCAGCGTGTAGTCTACCCGAGCCATATAGCGCTTGCCCAATCGGCCGGTGATGGATAGGTGCGAGGGTACGCCCGTCTTGAAGTTGGCGGTGCCGTTCACCAGCACGGAGGCTATTTCCTCGGAATCGAAGCGTATGCCGAGGCTTATCTTTTTCTCGTATTTCTCCTCCGCCAGGAAGTTGAGGTGGTAGCTGCCGTCGGGTTGGCGCATCAGCGTGTAGTTGGCTCCCGAGTACGACTGGCTTCCGCGCAACAGATAGATGGCCTGTTCCACTTGCTTGGGGGTGACGTAGCTTTCGGGCGTCAGCTTACACCTCTTCATGAGCCACTTCTGGTCGCTCTTCTCTATGCCGCTGAAGTTGATCTGGGTGACGTAGGCCGTGCGTGAGTGCGGGTAGACGTAGGGACCGTGTCGTGGTGGACGATAGTCGGGCGCCACTCCTATCCGCTTCTTTAGCGCGAGCAGCTCATCCCAATGCGTGCGTGCGGCCTCCTCTCCCCGGCGCATCAGGGTGTCGATGGCCGAGGCGGTGAAGCTGGCCGAGTTGTATCCGCGGATGTCGACCTTGATGTAGGTATCGGTCAGCTTCACGTTCTGCTCGTGGTTGATGCGGGTGGCGAGGTCGATAATTTGCATCAGGATGTCGGGGGCGGTGTTGAGCTTGTCCAACGATTTCAGCTCGCTCTGCACGTCGACGCCAATCACCACGTCGGCACCCATCTGCCTCACCACGTCGGCGGGATAGTTGTTCACGATCCCTCCGTCCACCAGCACCATGCTATCCTGTCTCACGGGCGCGAACACGCCCGGTATGGCCATGCTGGCGCGTAAGGCGTGTCCCAGGATGCCGCTCCGGAACACGACCTGCTCGCCATTTACCACGTTGGCCGCCACGCAGGCGAAAGGGGTGGGCAGGTGGTCGAAGTCGATGGAGTCGTGGTAGCCGATAGTGAGGTCCGAGAAGAGGTTCTCGAGGTTCAGCCCGCGTATCAATCCCCCCGTGGCGGCGTCTTTCGGGCTTCGGTTGAATGGCAGCGAGACGACATATTTCTCTCCGCTCTCCCGTTCCGAGATGGAGAGCGCGCTACGGCGTATGCGGTCGCTGAATAGGAATCCCCAGTCCTGCTTGCGTACCATGCTGTCCAATTGTTGCGGCGTGTATCCCATGGCGTACAGTCCGCCCACGATGGCGCCCATGCTGGTTCCGGCCACGTAGTCGATAGGTATGCCCGCCTCCTCGATCACCTTCAGGGCGTTGATGTGCGCCATGCCTTTGGCTCCGCCTCCGCTCAGCACCACGCCTACTTTCAGTCGGTGGGGTTCTTGCGCGCGTGTTGTCGGCGAAAATAAAAGAAGCGCGCCCAGAACTATTGTGTAGAAGAATTGTTTAATCATTAATTAAAGTGAGTTTCCTGGTTAAAAAATCTGAATTGTGCCACAAATGTACGGATTAAATCGTTCATTTGCAGCTATATTCAAAATAAAATCCGATATGAGGCTATCTTCTCTAACGAAAGAAGTGCAACAAAACAAGAAAAGGACGTTTTTGGCGCTATTGTGCGCCGTGCTTCTCCTGGGTGCGTATTGGTGGTTGACCCGCCCCGCGAAGTCTGTTCCCGAGTTGCCCACGGTGATCGTGGCGCCGGTACGGAAAGACAACGTGGAGATTTACGGCGAATATGTTGGACGCATCCGCGCGCAACAATTCGTCGAGGTACGTGCACGGGTAGAAGGCTATCTGGAGAACATGCTCTTCGCCGAGGGCACTTACGTGAACAAGAACCAGGTCCTTTTCGTCATCAATCAAGATCAGTACAGGGCCAGGGCCGACAAAGCCCGCGCGCAACTGAAGAAGGACGAGGCGCAGGCGCTCAAGGCCGACCGCGACCTGAAGCGCATACGTCCGCTTTTCGAGCAGAACGCCGCCAGCCAGCTCGACCTCGACAACGCCGAGGCGGCCTACGAGACCGCCGAGGCCTCCGTGGCCATGAGCGAGGCCGACCTGGCGCAGGCCGAGCTGGAGCTGGGCTACACCATCGTGCGCTCGCCGCTGTCGGGGCACATCAGCGAGCGCAACGTCGACCTCGGCACGCTCGTCGGTCCCGGCGGCAAGTCGCTGCTCGCCACCGTGGTGAAGAGCGACACTGTGCTGGTGGACTTCAGCATGACGGCGCTCGACTACCTCAAGAGCAAGGAACGCAACATCAACCTCGGGCAGCAGGATTCCACCCGCTCGTGGCAACCCAATATCACCATCACGCTGGCCGACAACACGGTGTATCCCTACAAAGGATTAGTCGACTTCGCCGAGCCGCAGGTCGACCCGCAGACGGGAACCTTCTCCGTGCGGGCCGAGATGCCCAACCCCAAGCAAGTGCTGCTGCCGGGGCAGTTCACCAAGGTGAAGCTCCTGCTCGACGTGCGCGAGGGGGCGGTGACCGTGCCCATGAAAGCGGTCATCATCGAGAAGGGCGGCGCTTACATCTACGTCGTGCGCAAGGACGACACGGTGGAGAAACGCTTCATCGAGCTGGGTCCCGAGGTGGACAACAACGTGGTGGTGGAGCGCGGCCTGGCCGCCAACGAGAGCGTGGTGACCGAAGGCTACCATAAGCTGCGGCCGGGCACGAAGGTGGCCATCAGCGACGGGCAGGAGGGAGATCCGAAGCCATGAAAGTGACGTTCTTCATCGACCGCCCGGTCTTCTCGGCCGTGCTCTCCATCGTCATCGTCATCATCGGTATCATCGGGCTGACGATGCTTCCCGTGGACCAGTATCCGCAAATCACCCCTCCCGTAGTGAAGATCAGCGCCTCCTATCCCGGAGCGAGCGCCCTCACCGTGTCGCAAGCCGTGGCCACGCCCATCGAGCAAGAGCTGAACGGTACGCCGGGCATGCTGTACATGGAGTCGAGCAGCTCCAACTCGGGCGGCTTCTCGGCCACGGTGACATTCGACGTCTCCGCCGATCCCGACCTGGCCGCCGTGGAGATACAAAACCGCGTGAAGCTGGCCGAATCCCGCCTGCCCGCCGAAGTGACCCAGAACGGCATCTCGGTGGAAAAGCAGGCGCCCAGCCAGCTGATGACCCTTTGCCTCACCTCCACCGACCCCAAGTTCGACGAGATATACCTGAGCAACTTCGCCACCATCAACGTGCTCGACATCATCCGCCGCATACCGGGCGTGGGACGGGTGTCGAACATCGGCAGCCGCTACTACGCCATGCAGATCTGGGCATCGCCCGACAAGCTGGCCAACTTCGGGCTTACCGTGCAGGACCTCAAGAACGCCCTGAAGGACCAGAACCGCGAATCTGCCGCCGGCGTGCTGGGACAGCAGCCGGTGGAGGGGCTTGACGTCACCATACCCATCACCACGCAAGGGCGCCTGTCCACCGTGTCGCAGTTCGAGAACATCGTGCTGCGCGCCAATCCGGGCGGCTCCATCATCCGCCTGAGAGACGTGGCCCGCGTGTCGCTCGAGGCCTCTTCGTACAGCACCGAGAGCGGCATCAACGGAGGCAACGCCGCCGTGCTGGGCATCTACATGCTGCCCGGCGCCAACGCCATGGAGGTGGCGCGGTTGGTGAAGGAGGCGATGGCGGACATCAGCGTCAACTTCCCCGAAGGGCTGAGCTACGAGATACCGTTCGACATGACCACCTACATCTCCGAATCCATCCACGAGGTGTACAAGACGCTCTTCGAGGCGCTCGGGCTGGTGGTGCTCGTGGTGTTCCTCTCCCTGCAGAGCTGGCGCGCCACGCTCATCCCCGTGGTGGCGGTGCCCATCTCGCTGATCGGCACGTTCGGCTTCATGCTCATCTTCGGCTTCTCGCTCAACATCCTCACGCTGCTCGGGTTGATACTCGCCATCGGCATCGTGGTCGACGACGCCATCGTGGTGGTGGAGGGCGTGGAGCACATCATGGAGACGGAGAAGCTCTCGCCCTACGAGGCCACCAAGAAAGCCATGTCCAGCCTGGCCGGCGCGCTGATAGCCACCTCGCTGGTGTTGGCGGCGGTCTTCGTGCCGGTGAGTTTCCTCAGCGGCATCACGGGGCAGCTCTACCGGCAGTTCACGGTCACCATCGTGGTGTCCGTGCTCATCTCCACCGTGGTGGCGCTCACGCTTAGTCCGGTGATGTGCTCGCTCATCCTGCGTCCCGACAGCGGCAAGCGCAAGAACATCGTCTTCCGGAAGATCAACCAATGGCTGGGGCTGGGTAGCGACAAGTACGTGGATGCCGTGAGCCGGGTGGTGAAGCATCCGCGGCGTGTGCTGAGCGCCTTCGGCATGGTGCTCATCGCCATCTTGCTCATCCATCGCGTGGTGCCCACCAGCTTCATGCCCATCGAGGACCAAGGCTACTTCACCGTGGAGCTGGAGCTGCCCGAGGGAGCCACGCTGGAACGCACGCGGGCGGTGACCGACAGGGCGGTGGCCTACCTCGACCGGAATCCCTATATCGAATACGTGCAGAGCGTGGCGGGCAGCAGCCCGCGCGTGGGCAGCAACCAGGCCCGCACCACGCTCACCGTCATCCTCAAGCCGTGGGAGAAGCGCAAGGATACCCACATCAACGACATCATGCGCGAGGTGGAGCGTCACCTCAGCCGCTACCCCGAGAGCAAGGTCTACCTCTCCACCCCGCCCGTCATCCCTGGACTGGGCAGCTCGGGAGGTTTCGAGCTACAGCTCGAGGCGAGGGGCGAGGCCACGTTCGACAATCTCGTCGAGGCGGCCGACACGCTGATGTACTACGCCGCCCGGCGCAAGGAGCTGTCGGGACTGTCGTCGTCCATGCAGTCGGAGATTCCGCAACTCTACTTCGACGTGGACCGCGACAAGGTGAAGCTGCTGGGCGTGCCGCTGGCCGACGTCTTCTCGACCATGCAGGCTTATACGGGGTCGGTCTACGTCAACGACTTCAACATGTTCAACCGCATCTACCGCGTCTACATACAGGCCGAGGCGCCCTACCGGGAGCATAAGGACAACCTCAACCTCTTCTTCGTGAAGGCGTCCAACGGCGTGATGGTGCCGCTCACCTCGCTGGGCGAGGCCTCGTACACCACGGGTCCGGGCAGCATCAAGCGGTTCAACATGTTCACCTCCACCGTCATACGCGGCTCGGCCGCCCACGGCTACAGCTCGGGGCAGGCCATGGACATCATGGAGCAGATCGCCCGCGAGCACCTGCCCGACAACATCGGGCTGGAGTGGAGCGGCCTCTCTTACCAGGAACAGAAAGCCGGCGGGCAGACGGGCATGGTGATGGCGCTGGTGTTCCTCTTCGTCTTCCTCTTCCTCGCCGCCCAGTACGAGAGCTGGACGGTACCCATCGCCGTGCTCCTCTCCCTCCCCGTGGCGGCGCTCGGCGCGTATCTCGGTGTCTGGCTGTGCGGGCTGGAGAACGACATCTATTTCCAGATCGGCTTGGTGATGCTCGTGGGCCTGGCGGCCAAGAACGCCATCCTCATCGTGGAGTTCGCCAAGGAGCAGGTCGACAAGGGCGACGACCTGGTGCGGTCGGCCATCTACGCCGCCCGCCTGCGCTTCCGCCCCATCCTCATGACCTCGCTCGCCTTCGTGCTCGGCATGTTGCCCATGGTGCTGGCCAGCGGACCGGGTTCGGCCAGCCGGCAAGCCATCGGCACGGGCGTGTTCTTTGGCATGATATTCGCCATCGTGTTCGGCATCATCCTGGTTCCGTTCTTCTTCGTGATGGTGTACAAGACGAAGTCCAAACTCTTTAGACAAACGAAATGATGAAAACGAAGCAATCCCACATACTGCTCGCCCTGCTCATGGGCGTCGCCCTGCTCGCCACGTCGTGCCGGGTGGGCAAGAGCTATACCCGTCCCGACCTCCACCTGCCCGACACCCTGGCCGCGGCGCAGGATTCCGCCAGCATGGGCGACCTGGACTGGCGGGAACTTTACGCCGACTCTACCCTGCGCCGGCTCATCGACCGCTCGCTGGAGTACAACAAGGATCTCCTCGTGGCCGCCGCCCGTATCAAGGAGATGGCGGCACGGAAGCGCATCTCCACCGCCGCCCTGCTGCCCGACATCAACGGGAAGATTACCACGGAGCGTGAACTGGAGAATCACGGTGGCGACGCTTTCAAGCGCGCCGATACGCATACGGGGCAGTTCTTGGTGTCGTGGGAAATCGACCTCTGGGGACGCCTGCGCTGGGCACGCTCGGCCGCCGTGGCCGACTACCTGCAATCCATCGAGGCGCGGCGGGCGCTCCGCATGACCATCGTGTCCGAGGTGGCGCAAGCCTACTACGAACTGGTGGCATTAGATACCGAATTAGACATCGTGCGGCAGACGCTCCAGGCCCGCGAAGAGGGCGTGCGGCTGGCACGTATCCGCTTCGCCGGCGGACTGACCTCCGAGACCTCCTACCGCCAGGCGCAGGTGGAGATGGCGCGCACCGCCACGCTGGTGCCCGACCTCGAGCGCCAGATCTCGCTGAAGGAGAACGACATCGCCTTCCTCGCCGGCGACTATCCACGCCGCATCCCCCACGCCCGCTCGCTGTCCGACTTCTCTTTCCCCGACTCCCTCCCCGTGGGCATGCCGTCCGCCTTGCTCCAGCGCCGGCCCGACATCCGCCAGGCCGAGCAACAACTCATCGCGGCCCACGCGCGGGCCAAGGTGGCCTACACCAATATGTTTCCCCGACTGTCGCTCACCGGAGGCTTCGGCACCGAGAGCACCGACCTCGCCAGCTTCCTGAAGTCGCCCTACGCCATCATGGACGGCGCCCTGCTCACCCCCGTCTTCGGCTGGGGGAAGAACCGGGCCAACTGGAAAGCCTCCAAGGCCGCTTTCGAGGCCGAGACGCATATCTACGAAAAGTCCGTGCTCGAAGCGTTCAAGGAGGCTCGCAACGCCATCGTCAACTTCAACAAGATAAAGGAGATACACGCCCTCCGCACCAAGCTGGAATATTCGGCCAAGAGCGCCATGGACCTGGCCCAGCTGCAATACATCAACGGCTACATCAACTACCTCGACGTGCTCGACGCACAGCGCGGATACTTCGACGCGCAGATCGGGCTGAGCAACGCCGTCCGCGACGAGATGATCGCGGTGGTGCAGCTCTACAAAGCCTTGGGTGGGGGATGGCGGTGAGAGGACCGAGGCTTGGGGAAATTTTTTTCTCAGCCCTCGAAGAGGCGTCATGCAAGGTCCTATCGCGGAGACGCGAAAGCTTTATGCAAATCCGCATGAGACGAAAAGCCCGGGCTTTTTTCTCCATTCCCGAAGATTGATTACAAAAGCTCGGACTTTTTTCTCCATTCCCGAAGATTGATTACAAAAGCTCGGGCTTTTTTCTCCATTCCCGAAGATTGATTACAAAAGCTCGGGCTTTTTTCTCCATTCCCGAAATCTGATTACAAAAGCCCGGGCTTTTTTTCCCATTCCCGAAATGTGATTACAAAAGCCCGGGCTTTTCGTTTCTTGCGGATCCGTGGTTGAAATTTGTCGGCCTCGCGAAACCTCCATGCGGCGTGTGAGATCTTCGCGGATCCGATGAGATTCGCCCACGGGTATTTTTGGGGGCACCAGTGAGAACCTGTGTTTATCCTGTACCGTCTCCGGTGCAGAGACGTGGCATGCCGCGTCTCGCCATTCGCGAGCCATTAGACTCGGCGCCCTGCAAGGGCCAAACGTGGCTGAAAGCCTTTGCCTGAAAGGCTCTTAACCCAGCCCAACGTAGAGCGAGGAACGAGCGGCACGCCCCGGTTTCCTGTGGGCATATCACGTTGCGCCCTGTAAGGGCAGCTTATCCCTCCCCTCCTTCGAACAGGTATTTCTCCTCGTACCGGATGTCGTATTCCTCGAGAAACAGTGTCAACTCCTCTTGATAGCTCCGTTTGCGGTGATGTGCCGGTTGGTTCCGTATATAAGATCTCGTTTTATCCACTACGGACGCGCTCACCGAGAAGGCGGAGTATCCGCCTTGCCACGCGAAATTCCGGTAATAAGGGCTTTTGCCCTTGATCCAGCGGCTGCCGTGACGCTTGACGTCCTCCACCAATTTGGCGAGGGCGACGTTTTTCGAGAGCGTGCATAGCACGTGCACGTGGTCAGCCATTCCGCCGATCTGGATAGGGAGGCATTGGTGGCTGCCTATCACGCTTCCCATGTACGCGTACAGCTCGTTGGCGTGCTCGGGTTGGATAGGCGTGCCGTTCCATTGTATATGGAAAATGATGTGGACGTATAGTTTCGACAAAGATTGCGACATAGTTCTCGTATTTGTAAATCGCTTGCAAAGATAATTGTTTTTATGGATACGACAAAACGAGCTCCCGGGAAATAAGCTGGGCCTACAGCCCGCAACGTCACACACACGCGGGAAACCCAACGTGCCGCTCGTTCCTCGCTCTGCGTTGGGCTGGGTTAAGAGCCTTTCAGGCAAAGGCTTTCAGCCACTTTTTGGCCTTTCAGGCCGCAGAGTCCAATGGCTCGCGAATGGCGAGGGCGTGGCATGCGAATGGTGAGACGTGGCATGCCGCGTCTCCACATGCCAATCATTACAAAATCTGTGCGAATCTGTGTAATCTGTGGTGAACTCCCTCCCGCAATCACCAATCCCTCCCTTTCCCTC
>JAISIZ010000115.1 GCA_031261785.1 Mediterranea sp. (in: CFB group bacteria) | reverse complement strand
AAGCCCGAGCTTTTGTAATCAGATTTCGGGAATGGGAAAAAAAGCCCGAGCTTTTGTAATCAGATTTCGGGAATGGGAAAAAAAGCCCGGGCTTTTGTAATCAGATTTCGGGAATGGAGAAAAAAGCCCGAGCTTTTCGTCTCATGCGGATTGCATAAAGCTTTCGCGTCTCCGGGATAGGACCTTGCCTGACACCTCTTTGAAGGGCGAGAAAAAATGGGTGGCGCATTGACGAAGTCAGGAAGAGGAGATACGGGCCGGTAGGCAACCCGCGTTGGAGAAGTATAGGGGGGTGCGGACGAAGTACCTGCTATACGGCACGCCGCCTCTTCCAAAGTAGCCAGCTGATGATGAGGTTCTGCCACAGCACGTAGGCGCCGGGACCTACGGCGGAGAGCGGGTTGAGATAGGTGTGCGCCATCCAGATGGCGAGGATGGTATTCTTCTGTCCCAATGCCTGCCGCCCGCTGACACCGTCGCGATAGGCGTCGCCGATACGCTTGCCCAGGACGAACTGGAGGAGGCAGGCGACTAAGGCGCCGAGGGCGACGACGGTCTCGACCAGCCCGTTGCCTGGGTCGTTGGCGATGGAGTGGACGGTGAGGGCGGTGACGATGACGATGGAGACGGCCCAGAGGTAGAACGCCATATCCGCGACGCGCAGCAACTGGCGATGGACGGAGGGCACCCACCGCTTCAGGCCCCACGCGGTGAGGAAGGGGAAGATGAGCAGCGGGAATACCTTGCCCAGGATGAGCAGGAAAGCCCCCCAGAAACGAAGCCCGGGCTGAGGCTCTACCAACGGGAAGAAGAGGGGGACGACGATGGCGACGGCCAGGTTGCTCAGCAACGTGTACGTGGTGAGGCTCGCGGCGCTCCCGCCCAGCTTGGTGGTGGTGACGGCCGCCGCCGCCGCGGTGGGACAGAGCACGCAGATCATCACCCCCTCGGCCACTACCTTGTTGAACCGATAAAGCGCCAGGTAGACGGCCAGCGCGCCGACTACCTGAATGAGCAGCAACCACGCATGGAGGGGCTTTATCCGCAGTTCACGCGGGGAGACCTTACAGAAGGTGAGCAGCAACATCGCGAAGATGAGGTATGCCGTGAGGAACGAAAAATGGATAAAGAACGAATAACCGATGGCGCCCGTAAGCATGGCCACCGGCAACGTCCAATTCTTCAGGAACCTAAGTATAAACATAGACGCGTCGCCTCTTATAGCGGCGCGAAGTAACGGAGTTTTCGTGGGAAAAGCTACCAATCGGGCGAAAAAAGCACAAAACTAACGGGTGGAGTACCGGTTTCCTATAAAATTCCGCTACCTTCGCGGCGTGTTGTATTATGACCCAGCGTAGGAACTACATATTATATATGGTCGCCGCGATTGGCCTGCTCCTCTCTTTCGTATGCGTGGATAGCGCACGGGCGAAAGAGTTCGTCGTCGTCATAGACGCCGGACACGGGGGGAACGACCCCGGAGCCGTGGGGCGTATCTCGAAGGAGAAGACAATCAACCTTAACGTGGCACTCAAGGTGGGAAGGCTGATCGAGGCCAATTGCCCGGACGTGAAGGTGGTCTACACCCGCAAGAGGGATGTCTTCATCCCCTTGGGAAGGAGAGCCGACATTGCCAACGACGCGAAAGCCGACCTCTTCATCTCCATCCATACCAACGCCTTGGCCAACAACAGGGTGGCGACGGGCGCGTCGACCTGGACGCTCGGACTGGCCAAGTCGGAAGCGAACCTAGATGTGGCCAAGCGGGAGAACTCCGTCATACTCTACGAGGACGACTACAAGACCCGCTATGCGGGCTTCGACCCCAACTCGGCCGAATCGTACATCATCTTCGAATTCATGCAGGACAAATACATGAAGCAGAGCGTGGACTTGGCTTCGCTGGTGCAAAAGCAGTTCAAGCAAACGTGCAAGCGACCCGACAGAGGCGTGCACCAGGCCGGATTCCTCGTGCTGAAGGCGAGCGCCATGCCCAGCATACTGGTGGAGCTGGGATTCATCTCCACGCCCGAGGAGGAACGTTTCCTCAACTCGGAAGCGGGAGCGAACACGATGGCGAATGGCATCTACAGGGCTTTCGTCGCCTACAAAAGCGAACAGGAACTGAGGCTGACGGGCGGAACAACCACGCCCGAACCCCGGGAGACATCCCCCGAAGCCGACACCGTGTCGGAGCCGAAGCCGACGGGGAACGAGATGGGGGACGAAAGCCGGAGCGTAGCAGGGAAAGCGATCAAGAGCGAAACCCGGAGCGCGACCCGGAGCGCAACCAAAAGCGACGAAATAACGTTTAAGATACAGATACTGACGACCAACAAACCCTTGCCGAAAGGCGACAGGCGCCTGAAGGGACTGGAAGGCGTGAGTTATTACCGGGAAAAGGGACTGTACAAGTACACGTATGGCTCCTCAACCGATTACGACCGGATGCTGAAGCTGAGACGTAGCGTAGCGCCCAAGTTCAAGGACGCTTTCATCATCGCCTTCAGGGGCGACGAAAAGATGGATATCAAGAAGGCCATAGCCGAATTCAGGAAACAGAAGAAATAAAAAGATTAAAAGAATAACAGAATAACAAAATGAAGTACATTACTAAAGAGGTAAAGATTGGTATAGCGGCTGTCGTGGCACTATGCGTGCTCGTCTACGGCATCAACTGGCTGAAGGGAATTCACCTTTTCCGCCCTTCCAACTATTTCTTCGTCCAGTTTCACGACGTGAACGGGCTGACCAAGTCGAGCCCCGTCTTTGCCGATGGCGTGCGTGTGGGGCTTGTGCGCGGCATACAGTACAACCCCAACAAACCTGGCGACGTGGTGGTGGAGGTGGAGGTCGACACCGACCTGCGCATCCCCAAGGGTAGCTCGGCCGAACTGGTCGCCGAGCTGATGGGGGGCGTGCGCATGAACTTCTTGCTGGCCAACAACCCGAGGGAGAAGTACCTGCCGGGCGACACCATCGAGGGCGCGCTGAACAACGGCATGATGGCGAGCGTCGCCAAGCTGGTGCCGCAGATAGAGGTGATGCTGCCCAAGCTGGACTCCATACTCACCTCGCTCAGCGCCATCGCGGCCGACAAGAGCATACCCGCGACCCTGCACTCCTTGGAGGCCACGACGGCCAACCTGGCCGCGGCCAGCGCGCAAATGAGGGGACTGATGGCCAACGACATACCGCAGCTGACGGGAAAACTCAACGTCATCGGCGACAACTTCGTGACCATGAGCAACAATCTGAAAGGTATTGACTACGCCGCCTCCATGAAACGGGTGGACGAGACGCTGGCGAATATAAAGATGCTTACGGATAAGCTGAACAACAAGGACAATACACTGGGCTTGCTATTCAACGATCCGGGCCTCTACAACAACCTCAACGCCACCACGGCCAATGCCGCCAGCTTGCTGGAAGACCTCAAGGCGCACCCCAAACGATACGTCCACTTCTCGCTTTTCGGCAAGAAGGATAAATAGCCGAAAAGGTCGTTATATAGATTTTCTCTAAATAGCTGATGTGGGCGAAAGATTTGGGAGAAACCCGCCAACCCTTTATTATAAACCGATAGACATCTCCGCGAGAGGATGCTACAGGAGGGTTGAAATGATAGCGTAACAAGTATTAAATATCTGGTATATAAACGATTGCAAATAACCAAGCGGCGAGATGGCGGAGTGAATCGAAAGGGGAGAGATAATGCCCTGAAACTAAACATCTTACTATTGGGCAAGAGAATACCAAAGAAAAACCAATTTGTTTTTCTCGAATAAGATTCCCAATTTTGCAAGCGTAGAGTATTGCTTATAATAACGAATGTAATGTGATTACTATGTCTGAATCTAATCATGTCATCCTATGGAACCGCTGTCTGGAGGTTATCAAAGATAATGTTCCCGAGGCGACCTATAACACATGGTTTGTACCAATTGTCCCCTTAAAATATGAGGACAATGCCCTGTTCATACAGGTACCCAGCCAGTTCTTCTACGAAATGTTGGAGGACAAGTTTGTGGACTTGATGCGTAAGACCCTATACAAAGTGATAGGCGAAGGCACCAACCTGATGTATAATGTCATGGTGGACAAGAGTTCAGTCCCCAACCAGACTGTGGACCTGGAAGCCAGCAAACGATCCACGGCCGTGAGAGAGAATGCCGTGTCGGGAGGCAACAGGGCGCCAAGCTTCATGCAGGCGCCCGTCATGCCCGAGCTGGATCCGCATCTCAACCCCAACTACAACTTCGAGAACTTCATCGAGGGCTTCAGCAACAAGCTGTCGCGCACGGTGGCCATGGCCGTTGCCCGGGAGCCGGGTGGAACGGCCTTCAATCCGCTATTCCTCTACGGGGCGTCGGGCGTGGGAAAGACTCACCTCGCCAACGCCATAGGAACCAAGATTAAGGAATTGTACCCCGGCAAGCGAGTGCTCTACGTATCCGCCCACCTCTTCCAGGTGCAATATACGGACTCGGTGCGCAACAATACCACCAACGACTTCATCAATTTCTACCAGACCATCGACGTGCTCATCATCGACGACATACAGGAGTTCGCCGGGGTGACCAAGACGCAGAACAACTTCTTCCATATCTTCAACCACCTGCACCAGAACGGAAAGCAGCTCATACTCACTTCCGACCGGGCGCCGGTGTTGCTGCAAGGCATCGAGGAACGCCTGCTCACACGATTCAAGTGGGGGATGGTGGCCGAGCTGGAGAAGCCCACCGTGGAGCTGCGCAAGGACATCCTGCGCAACAAGGTGCACCGCGACGGGTTGAAGTTCCCACCCGAGGTCATCGACTACATCGCCGAGAACGTGAACGAGAGCGTGCGCGACCTCGAAGGCATCGTCATCGCCATCATGGCGCGCTCCACCATATTCAACAAGGACATCGACCTCGACCTGGCGCACCACATCGTGCACGGCGTGGTGAACAAGGAGACCAGGGTGGTCACCGTCGACGATATCCTGCGCACCGTATGCGCCCACTTCGGGCTGGACCTGGCCGCCATACACGCCAAGTCGCGCAAGCGCGAGGTGGTGCAAGCCCGGCAGGTGGCCATGTACCTGGCGCAGCGGAAGACCGACTTCTCGACCGCCAAGATCGGCAAGCTCATCGGCAACCGCGACCACGCCACGGTGATCCATGCCTGCAAGACCGTCAAGAACCAGCTGGAGGTGGACAAGACCTTCAAGCAGGAGGTCAAAGAGATCGAGGCTTCTCTGGGGAAGAAATAAAGCCTTGTTCGCGCAACACCTTCAGCAGGTTGGCTGTCATGGCCTCGTTGTCCGCCTTCGTGTAGCGCACGTCGGTGAACACTTGGGCCAGCGTCCGCTTGCCGTTTTCTTCCACGAACTTCCGGCTCTCGGGCAACGACTCCTTGTAGGCGTACAGCCTGTCGATGTCGGCCGGCGCATAGTCGCGATAGGTCTCCTGGTGCACGGCGGCCTCCAGCGGGAGGCGGTCCACCTGTGCGGGCGTCTCGGCGGGGTAGCCCACGGTGATGGTGGTGATGGGGAACACCAGCTTGGGCAGCCTGAGCGTGTCGATTATCATTTGCGGGTTGTACGTGGTGGTGCCAAGATAGCAGATGCCCAGTCCGGCCTCCTCGGCCAGCGTGCAGAAGGTCTGGGCCACCAGCAACGTATCCATCGAGGCGTTGAGGAACGACATCAGGTTGTCGTATCCCGGTACGGCCTCGCGCCGCTCGCACCACAGGCTGAAGCGGTGGAAATCGGCGCAGAACGTGAGCACCACCGGAGCGCCCTTCACCATGGGCTGCCCGAAATGCGCGGGCGAAAGCTTCGCCTTCATCGCCTCGTCGCGGGTCACGACCACGCTGTAAAGCTGCATCCCGCCCAGCGTAGAGGCGCGGAAAGAGGCTTCAAGTAAATCATTTAACAACGAAGAATCGATGCCGCGTGCCTCGTAGCGGCGGATGGTTCTTCTGCTCTTTACGGAATCAATCATCTTCTTTTTTCGGCAAAGATACGAAAGAATCCGCGCTTATGCGCACGCGTACCTATTAATAGTTTTCTTTTTGGATAACATTAACCTTTGAACAAAACAGAGACTGGTTTGTTTATCAGCACATTAAGTGAGGCAAACGGAAAACTTCTCCTCAGCCTGCAAATAGTCTCGTTTTTATTTTGATAGATGGAAAAACATGCTTAGCTTCGCGACTAATTTGTTATTGATAAGCAATACCGTCTACAAACAAACTGATTAATAACAATTAGGCAATTATAACATTGTGGAAAAGCAAATTTACTCTTATGACGAAGCCTACGAAGAATCGTTACGATACTTCCAAGGCGACGAGCTTGCGGCCAGAGTGTGGGTCAACAAATACGCCGTAAAAGACTCGTTCGGGCACATTTACGAGAAGTCGCCCGAAGACATGCATTGGCGCATCGCCAACGAAGTGGCCCGTGTGGAGGCCAAGTATCCTAATGCCCTGAGCGCGAAAGAACTCTTCGACCTGTTGGACCACTTCAGGTACATCGTGCCGCAGGGCAGTCCCATGACGGGCATCGGCAACGACTATCAGGTTGCCTCCCTGTCCAACTGCTTCGTGATCGGGGTGGACGGCTCGGCCGATTCCTACGGTGCCATCATCAAGGTCGACGAGGAACAGGTGCAACTCATGAAACGCCGGGGAGGCGTGGGGCACGACCTGTCGCACATCCGCCCCAAAGGCTCGCCCGTGAAGAACTCGGCACTCACCTCGACCGGCCTGGTGCCTTTCATGGAGCGCTACTCCAACTCTACCCGCGAGGTGGCGCAGGACGGACGGAGGGGGGCGCTCATGCTGAGCGTCTCCATCAAGCATCCCGATTCGGAATCGTTCATCGACGCCAAGATGACAGAGGGTAAGGTAACCGGAGCCAACGTCTCCGTACGCCTCGACGACGAGTTCATGCAAGCCGCCATCGACAAGAAACCTTACGTGCAGAAGTATCCCATCGACGCCGACGAGCCTACCTACACCAAGGAGATCGACGCCGCGACGCTATGGGGCAAGATTGTCCACAATGCCTGGAAGTCGGCCGAGCCGGGCGTGCTCTTCTGGGACACCATCATCCGCGAATCCGTGCCCGACTGCTACGCCGACCTCGGATACCGCACCATCTCCACCAACCCTTGCGGGGAGATACCGCTCTGCCCCTACGATTCGTGCAGGCTGCTGGCCATCAACCTCTACTCCTACGTGGTGAACCCTTTCAAGCCCGACGCCTACTTCGACTTCGATCTCTTCAGACGACACGTCGCCCTGGCGCAACGCATCATGGACGACATCATCGACCTCGAGCTGGAGAAGATCGAACGCATACAGGAGAAGATCGACCTCGACCCCGAGGACGAGGAAGTGAAGCATACCGAGCGCATGCTCTGGGAGAAGATATATAAGAAAAGCGGACAGGGACGGCGTACCGGCGTGGGCATCACCGCCGAGGGCGACATGCTCGCCGCGCTGGGACTGCGCTACGGCACCGAGGAAGCGACCGCCTTCTCCGAAGAGGTGCACAAGACGGTGGCCTTATGCGCTTACCGCTCCTCTGTCGTCATGGCCAAGGAGCGCGGGGCGTTCGCCATCTACGACACCGAACGCGAGAAGGGCAACCCCTTCATCAGCCGCCTGGCCGAGGCCGACCCCGAACTGTACGAGGAGATGAAGAAATACGGCCGGCGCAACATCGCCTGCCTCACCATAGCCCCAACGGGAACCACCAGCCTCATGACGCAAACCACCTCGGGCATCGAGCCGGTGTTCCTGCCCGTCTACAAACGTCGCAGGAAGGTGAACCCCAACGACACCAACGTGCACGTCGACTTCGTGGACGAGACGGGCGACGCCTTCGAGGAATACATCGTCTTCCACCACAAGTTCGTCACCTGGATGGAGGCCAACGGCTACAACCCAGCCAAGAGCTACACCCAGGAGGAGATCGACCGCATGGTGGCCAAGTCGCCTTATTATAAGGCCACGTCCAACGACGTGGACTGGATGATGAAAGTAAAGATGCAGGGACGCATACAGCGCTGGGTGGACCACTCCATCAGCGTCACCATCAACCTGCCCAACGATGTCGACGAGGAACTGGTGAACCGCCTCTACGTCGAGGCCTGGCAGTCGGGATGCAAAGGATGCACCGTCTACCGCGACGGCTCGCGCTCGGGCGTGCTCATAGCCGCTACCGCCGAGAAGGACGAGAAGGCGGAACTGCCGCCCTGCAAACCGCCCACGGTGGTGGAAACTCGCCCGAAGGTGCTCGACGCCGACGTGGTGCGCTTCCAGAACAACAAAGAGAAGTGGGTGGCCTTCGTCGGACTCTACGACGGATATCCCTACGAAATCTTCACCGGTCTGCAGGACGACGACGAGGGCATACTCCTGCCCAAGAGCGTGATCCGCGGGCGCATCATCAAGAACGTCGACGAGGACGGGACCAAGCGGTACGACTTCCAGTTCGAGAACAAACGGGGCTACAAGACCACCATCGAGGGCCTCTCCGAGAAGTTCAACAAGGAATACTGGAACTACGCCAAGCTCATCTCCGGAGTGCTCCGCTACCGCATGCCCATCCAGCAGGTCATCAAGCTCATCAGCTCCCTCCAGCTCAACAGCGAAAGCATCAACACCTGGAAGAGCGGCGTGGAACGTGCCCTGAAAAAGTACATCCCCGACGGATCGGCCGCGCAAGGCAAGAAATGCCCCAACTGCGGCAGCGAGGCGCTGGTCTACCAGGAGGGTTGCCTGATATGCACCAATTGCGGAAACTCACGCTGCGGATAGCGACGTCCCGCCCGTTTGGCTAATCAAACATTTCCTTCAGCACCTCCAGCGACTTCAGCACCGGGAAGTCGGGGAGGTGCAGCCGGTAGTAGTCGTTCATGATGCTCAGGCAGCGGGCGCGCTCCTCGCGGTTCATCGCGAAGAGGTGCATCGTCTCGAAATTCAGGCGCATCAGCCGGCAGACGAATCCCGCCTCCACCGGACCGACGAACGAGGAATGCCCGAGAGGCCGGGTAGGGGTGAAGCAGGCGTTCAGCAAGTCGAAATAGTCGCCCACGTGGTAGTCGTCCAGGTTGGGGTAGAACCCCAGGAAGCGCGAGAGCCGCATGAGGAACACCAGGTGGAAGTTGGCGTAGCCCGTCGCGCACTCGTCGAGCCACTCGATGGAGTGGCGCAGGTAGGCGAAGAGCGGGCCGTTCTCGCACTCCTTGCGGATAGCGCGGTACAGGAACTCGGCCAGGAAGAGCGCGATGGCCGACTTGTAGGGATTGTAGGGGATCGAGGCGAATGGCTGGACAGCTTTCGCCTCCTTGATGCGGTGAAGCGCGGAATGGGAACGGTAGTCGGCTTCGAAATCGACGAACGTAAGCGGCTGGAACAAGGCCGCTTTCACGCTCGCCTTCCGCGAACGGGGGATGGGTACCACGAACGAGGCCCTGCCCGACGTGTCGGTGTACATCTCCACAATGTTGTAGGCGTCGCTGTACTTCAGCGAGTGGAGAACGATGCCCTGTGTCTTCTGCAACATGATAACCTCCGTTTTAAAGGTGAACCGAGAGCAAAAGTAACCATATAAAACGGAATATCGCATGTTTTTCGGAAGAAACGCTTGCCGGTTCCAAAAAAGTTCATACCTTTGCATCCGCAATCGGGGAGGGGGTTTCCTCTACCGGTGAAAAAGGCGCGGAAACGCACTGGCAATGGCCCGTTCGTCTATCGGTTAGGACGCAAGATTTTCATTCTTGAAAGGGGGGTTCGACTCCCCCACGGGCTACCAATTAAAACAAATAAAAGAACCTAATAACAGATTAGTCGAAATGGCAAATCACAAGTCAGCACTGAAAAGAATCAGGCAAGAAGAGACAAGAAGGCTACGCAACAGGTACTATGGCAAGACCATGAGGAACGCTGTTCGCAAGCTGCGCGCGACCACCGACAAGGCAGCTGCCATCGAGCTGTACCCACAGGTCGCTAAGATATTGGACAAGCAGGCGAAGACGCACCTTATCCACAAGAACAAAGCCAGCAACCTGAAGTCGAAGCTGGCCCTCTACATCAATAAGCTCGCGTAAGGGGGCGACGCTCGGACAAGGCTCTCCGCACGACGGGAGCCGATTCCGCCGGTTACCATAAGGCTGGACTTTTTAGTCCGGCCTTTTCTGCATACGGATACTTGACATCACGCGCCACATGGAGTTTTCGGCCCCCCCCCTACGCGCTTCCGCGTCGCCTTCTATAAGGGCGATTGCTTGCGCGAGGGAGGGTATCCTGATACCGGGCCAGCCCGAAAAGCGATACCGCTACCGCGGTGGGGCGTTGTCGCGGCTACCGCATTGGGACACTGTCGCGACTTAGCCCGTAATAACCGGGCATGGGCATGTAGATGGGTTGCGTCGTGGTGTTGATGTTCGTCAGTTTCCCTTCGTCTTGCAGCCGGCGCAACTCCGTGATGGCTTTGGTGCGCTTGAAGCCGCAGGCATTCTCCATGTCGCGGCGCGTCATCACCCGGTGGACGCTGAAGTATTCTTTCAGCTGCATGTCGATCTCGATCTCCGACAGCTTGTCGGAGGTCCACGAATCCTTGCGGAATTGGAATTTGGGGTGCCTCACCTTCCAGAGCAACTCCTTGTCGGGCTTGAACTTGATACCCTTCAGCGCCACCTTGTGGCTCCGCTTGCGCAGGTTCATGTCCGCCGTCACCTCTCCGTTGGTCGTCAGCACGGGGTAGAAGGATCCTATCCCGTCGATGTGGACCAGCCTGCCGTTCACAAGCTCGTAGCCCATGATGTCCGATAGCGCGCTGATGGCGGCTATCACGTCCCCCTCGGTCAGCGAACACGATTCGTGTATCCTTTCCTGTATATCTTTCGTGTCGATACGGCCGTTGGTCGTGATGCGGGGGTGAAGTTTTTTCTTGTCTTTCTCTCCGGGGCGCACGGGTGTCTCGTGCCATTCGTAGTTTATTGCCATAAGCATATTGGTTAGTTTACGGGGCAAAGGTAACGAAAGCGTGCCGTATTCACAAAATTGTCACCCTCATTTTTGTTAGCGGCCAACGAAGGTCGTTCGGTCGGACGACCTCGGTCGCTCGCTCGGACAACCTTCGTCGTTCGGTCGGACGACCTACGTCGTTCGATACCGCGAACGGATCGACAGTCTATTCTCTACCCCATGAGTCTGTTATGAAACACGAGGGTAGCTCGCTATCCCTGAAAAGATGGTGTTTTTCTTGATAAACACTTGCAAAAGGCACTTCCAGTATCGTATATTGTGCCCGCATTATCAACCAAAAGTAAATATTATGATGCTTTAAAAACTACTTTGCGCCCTCTTCTCGCTGGGCGCTCACGCGTGCGGCATCTCCTGCTGGGACAAGGACATCAGCCGTTACGTCTATTCCGCCGAGGTGCCCGCCTACCATCCCTTCCTTATATATATAGAGCGCTTGCCGGCGTGGGACGGGCGCGACCGCCTCGAGGCGCTCGCCCGCCGCGTCTCCGACAACGACGTCTTGGTGCGTGGTTCCCGTCGCTGGATGCTTGCCCTCGCCGCCCTGTGGGCCGGCCTCACCGGTCGGCACGACAATAGCGTGGCTCCCATCCTCGTCAGCTCCGCGCGGGGTTGCCTAAAGTCCACCTTCTGCCGCTCGCTCATGCCCGAGCCGTTGCGCCGTTACTACACCGACGAGGTGGACAAGTATCCCGCCTCCCAGATGCCGCGCCTCAAGAATCTCATGCAAATGGCCGATCTCAACCTCTGCAAGGCTTACCAGCGAAACTGCGCCCGATGTTGTCCGTCGCCTCGCGGCGGCCGAGATCTTCAGTCGTTCAACCCTGCCGCCATGCGCCGCACCAATCCCAATTTCTTCTCCCAGAAGCTCGCTCCCTTGGGTTTCCGTCGCCAGCGCGGCCACTACAACACCTATTACCCCGTCGTATTCCTCACAGGTACCCTTGCGCAAGTAAACTCCGATGAATAGGGCGCTGCGGAACCGCGTAGGAAGTACTCGCAAACATCTCCTGAGAAGGGGATGTTTGGGGTCATGCGCATAAATCCGTGGGCGAATCAGCCCAAAGTTAATCCAATATGCGCTCCCGCATGGGGATTGAAGAACTATTCTCCCCGCGCGTTCTTCATGCCATTCGCGAGAGAGGCTATCGGGTTTGCGAAGTGCCCACGCGGTTCGCGTGAACAGTTCGCGGGCCTGACAGATGGCCACGCGGTTCGCGTGAACAGTTCGCGGGCCTGACAGATGGCCATACGGTTTGCGTGAATAGTTCGCGGGCCTGACAGATGGCCACGCGGTTCGCGTGAACAGTTCGCGGGCTTGACAGATGGCCATGTGGTTCGCATGAACGATCCGCGGCTTTGAAAAGGTCTGATGTCAAACCATCGATCGATTCGAGCATCCATTCGATCGTGAAACCGGCATGAAGTTGGGCACTCTGTTAGCCATGGGGCAAGTTCATCCGCGGACTATTGCGCGTGAACCGATGTTTGCGGGTATTCCGATCCCGAAGCATTCCGTTCCCGTCCCCGTCCTTCTACGGATAAGGGTGACGCCACCATTGAGGTCATTCCAGGATCCTCCCTCAAGCGTGTATCCTTCTCGAGCAATCACCCCCAAAATCAATAGGAGATTGCCGTACCATCCCTCACAAATAATCCATTTCTTCTCTTTTCTATTGCCCTCCTGCAAAAAAACTCCCCAACACTTTGCTCCTTCAAAATAAAGTATTACTTTTGCATCCGCAATTCGGGGTGTAGCTCAGCCCGGTTAGAGTACGCGTCTGGGGGGCGTGTGGTCGCTAGTTCGAATCTAGTCACCCCGACTGAATTTGCAAGATGGAGGGAGTTAGGCTGAAAAGTCTAATTCCCTTCGTGCTTGCATATGGCCATAACTAATAAATGTTATGGTTTGGGAAACGACTTGCATGATATAATTCATAAAATACCGCTTTCGTGGAGATAGTATTGGTGTATAGGATTTAAATAACTGAAAGAGTAGAATATGGCTGATCAGGATATAGTAAGACTGAGAAAGATTCTAAAATCTAAAGGGCGAGATGATATAACCTGAGTTCGGGATAAGCCTCTCAAAAAAAAGAGGGTAAAAAGATAGGGTAAGTAGCTCTTATTTCGTATCTTTATAGCTGTAAATCAAACAAATAAACGAAATAGTTATGAGCTTACTTACCCTGGACAAAGTTACGGAAATTTTCTGCATTGCGGACGATTTCTGCAAGGAATATGCCCTCGAGGCTCAAAAAGGAGACTTTTTGATAGACGACGGCAGGAAGCACCGTAATCGCCCCTGTGCGATGAGTGATAGCGAGATTATCACGATATTGTCCTGCTTCCATTTTGGGACTTTCAAGAATTTCAAACATTACTACCTCTTTCACGTGGGGGCGCACATGAGGGATGAGTTCCCCACCCAGCTCTCATACAACCGTTTTATAGAAATAGAGCATCGGGTCGCCATCCCCCTGATGCTTTTCATCAAGCTCATCTGTTTTGGGGAATGCACGGGTATCACATTTGTGGATTCCACCAAGATAGCGGTTTGCCACAACAAACGCATCTACAGGAACAAGGTGTTCAAGGGCGTGGCTGAGAGGGGAAAGAGCACGATGGGCTGGTTTTATGGCTTCAAGCTGCACTTGGTGTGCAATGACAAGGGGGAGCTGCTCAACTTCTGCCTGACCAAGGGGAACGTGGACGACCGAGACGAGCGCGTCTTTGGGGTGTTGAGCCAAAATATCTTCGGCAAGCTATACGCCGATAAGGGCTACATATCAGGCAAACTGTTCGACATGCTTTTCACCGATGGCATCCACCTGGTCACCGGAATCAGGAGCAACATGAAGAATAAGCTGATGAGCATGAGGGACAAGATACTGCTCCGCAAGCGCTCCGTCATAGAGACCATCAATGACGAACTCAAGAACATCTGTCAAGTGGAACACTCCAGGCACCGGAGCGTGACGAACTTCCTCATGAACTTGCTGGGAGCCATAGTGGCTTATTCCTTCTTCGACAAGAAACCAGCCATCAAGTTCGAGGTGGAGGAAGCTCATGGGCAACTCTGTCTTTTCTAAGAGAATCACTTTTGTTTACAGGTAAGCACTCCCGGGGACAACGATAGCCACGGGATGGGTTGGTGCGTCCATACGTAGGACAGGGAAAAGATAGAAACTTATCCCGAACTCAGGTTAGTAGTGCATAATTCGTGAAGTAGTTCGTCGTATTGCTTCCCTCCTTTCAAAAGTTTATATCCACTTATCATCCATGCCAAATGGCTAATGTAGGAAATGTGACTGAGTTCTCCATCTAAGCTTTCGATGGGATCATCTCCCCAACGCATAGCATCGTAATGACGTATTTCGGGAGACAGTACCATGCCAATCAATGTATCTATATGATTAATGGCGTATACTCTGGTTTCAGGATAGAGATATGCCATATTCACCAATGCTGCTGACAACATGGAACAAGAGTAGATTGCCCATTCGCCTTGAAACTGTTCCCCGATAGCTTTTGGCATTTTAGCAAGAAGCTGCTGAGATTCAGTAACGACTTGACGCACAAGAAAATTACGCCGCTGCAAGATGTCTGATTTTTCAGAAGCAAAAGAGCCATTGTCGCTACACATTTCGGCAACCCATACGCCTTTTAGAAGGAGCAACATAAGTATAACAGCAAGCCAAATCAAGCAACCTAAGTATTTGGGACGTTTGAGTTTCACCGTTGTTCTTTCTT
>JAISIZ010000114.1 GCA_031261785.1 Mediterranea sp. (in: CFB group bacteria) | reverse complement strand
CTCCATTCCCGAAATCTGATTACAAAAGCCCGGGCTTTTTTTCCCATTCCCGAAATCTGATTACAAAAGCCCGGGCTTTTTTCTCCATTCCCGAAATCTGATTACAAAAGCTCGGGCTTTTTTTCCCATTCCCGAAATCTGATTACAAAAGCCCGGGCTTTTTTTTCCCATTCCCGAAATCTGATTACAAAAGCCCGGGCTTTTTGCTCCTCGCGAATCCGCGATTGAAATTTGTCGGGATCGTGAAACCTCCATGCGGCGCATGGGATCTTTGCGGATCAGCGAAGATTCGCTCACGACGACACGGATAATGCCAGAACTCTCCTTCTTCCCGCATACAAGACACAAAGTGACGACTTTCCCAGCTTACGTCACCCTGCACTACCCTATTTTAGCCAGTAAGTGATTGATTATCCATGCACGCTATGTAGTGGCGGAGAAAAGTGATGAAGTAAAGAAACGACGAGTAAGCCGTATATTATCCGAAACTTCTTCGTAAATTCGCGAAACTGCTTATCCCTTTTGAGCAAGTCAGCTTATGATGTGCGCAACCTACGGAGGCGCACGGTGTGCGGCATACAACCCGGCAGCAAGCTACCGGGCTATTAAGCTGGCACCCCGCTGGGGTGCTGACTTGCTCAAAAAGGATAAGCAGTTAAAATAACTATGCCTCATGTTACGAGTGATTGACGTAGATTACATCAAGGACTATGAACTACTGCTCACTTTCAGCGATGGCGAGAAACGAGTTGCCGACTTGCGTCCCTACCTCACGGGAGAAATTTTCTCGAAGTTGCTGGACAAAGAGCTGTTTGTCCAATATGGCTTGACACCTGTCACCATCGAATGGGTGGGCGGCATCGACTTGGCTCCCGAGTTCCTGTACGAGATTGGCGTGCCGGAGGCGTAAATGGCGCAAGGAGAGGTTGTCAGGAGGGCGGAGGAGAGGGAAAACACAAGGGTAGGAAACTTTCTTTAATAACATCTAATAATAGTAACTATGAATTCTGTTGAAACGTTAACTGACAAGGGGAGGACGAAGCTCCGGCTCCCCGCATGGGCGGGCATTCCGCTATTCTTTATTTTATTCGTGGGCTTCCTCATGCTGGCGACAGTGCCGATAAAACTTGTCCACGACGATATGTGGATAGAATTCTTCGCTATGGCGGCGCAGGTCGTGGTGATCGCGCTTGCCAGCTTTATCCTGTGCCGTATCGAAGGGCGCCCGATGTCCGACCTCGGTTTCTCGTTCCGGGGACGGATGAAGGATGTGGCATGGGGATTGGCGTTCGCCGTCGTCATCTACGGCATCGCCCTTGGCTTCGGCTTGGGCGTGGGCACAATCGAGCTGACGGGTTTCCGGTTCGACGCCAGCGAGCTGCTGTTCCTATTTCTATTCTATATCTTGGTGGCCGTGGGCGAAGAGATGATGTTTCGCGGCTATATCCTCAGCCGCCTGCTGCACACACGCATGAACCGGTTCGCGGCACTGTTCCTCACATCGGCCCTGTTCGCCGCCTTGCACCTGTTCAATCCCGGCATCTCCGTGCTGTCCTTCGTCAATCTCGTGCTGGCTGGCCTATTGCTCGGCGCGTCGTACCTCTACACCCACAACCTGGCATTTCCCATCTCGCTCCACCTCTTCTGGAACTGGCTGCAAGGGCCTGTGCTGGGCTACGAAGTGAGCGGGCAGGAATTTGGGCAGAGCATGCTGACACAACGGCTGCCTGTCGAAAACGTATGGAACGGCGGAGCGTTCGGCTTCGAAGGTTCCATCCCCTGTACGCTGCTGGTGCTGGCGGGCATAGCGCTCATCATCTGTTGGGGCGAGCGGCGCGAGCGACAACGGGCCGTCACTGCTGAGCCACCCCAACCATACTCAAGCTGACGCGCCAACGCGCCGTGTCGATGCCTATCACCCGCACCATGACGTGCTGGTGGATGCTGACCACCTCGGCGGGGTCGGACACGCGGCGGTCGGCCAGCTGCGAGACGTGCACCAATCCGTTCTCCTTGATACCAATGTCGACGAACGCGCCGAAGTTGGTGATGTTGCCCACGATGCCGGGCAGCACCATGCCCTCGTGCAGGTCGGCGAGGGAGCGGACGTTGGGGTCGAACTCGAAGACACGGATGGGCGGACGGGGGTCGCGTCCCGGCTTGTCCAGCTCCTGCATGATGTCGGTCAGCGTAGGCAGCCCGATGGTGGGGGTCACGTAAGTGTTCACGTCGACGCGTTGGCGCAGGGCTTTGTCGGCTATCAGCTCGCTCACGGTGCAGCCCAGGTCGCTGGCCATCCGCTCCACCACGGGATAGCTCTCGGGATGCACGGCGGTGTTGTCGAGTGGGTTCTTGGCGTCGGTCACCCGCAGGAATCCGGCGCATTGCTCAAAGGCTTTGGCGCCCATGCGGGGCACCTTCATCAGCTCCTTGCGCGAGGCGAACGGGCCGTTGGCCGCGCGATACTCCACGATGTTCTTCGCCAGCTGCGGCCCCAGGCCCGAGATGTAGGTGAGCAGGAAGCTGCCGGCGGTGTTGAGGTTCACCCCCACGCGGTTCACGCAGTTCACCACCGTCTGGTCCAGCGCCCGTTTCAGCCGGCCTTGGTCCACGTCGTGCTGGTACTGTCCCACGCCGATGGACTTGGGATCGATCTTCACCAGCTCGGCCAGCGGGTCCATGAGGCGGCGGCCGATGGATACGGCGCCGCGCACGGTGACGTCGTAATCAGGAAACTCGTCGCGGGCAACCTTCGAGGCGGAGTAGATGGACGCTCCCTGCTCGCTCACCACGAAGACGGGGATCTGGCGGTCGAAGCCCACGCGTCCCACGAAGTCCTCCGTCTCCCGGCTCGCCGTGCCGTTGCCTATGGCTATGGCCTCAATGGCGTAGGCCTCCACCATCTTCCGCAGCTTGGCGGCCGCCTCGGCCGTCTTGCCCACGGGTGGATGGGGATAGATATTCTCGTTGTGCGCCAGGTTGCCTTGCGCGTCGAGACATACCACCTTGCAGCCCGTGCGGAAACCCGGGTCGATGGCCAGCACCCGCTTCTGTCCCAGGGGCGGGGCGAGGAGCAGCTGGCGGAGGTTCTCGGCAAACACGCGGATGGCTTCCGTGTCGGCCTTCTCCTTGGAAGAGGCGGCGAACTCCGTCTCGATGGAGGGCCGAAGCAGACGTTTGTAACCGTCGGTCACGGCCTCGCCCACCTGCTGGGAGCAGGCTCCCGTGCCGTGCACGAAGCGCCGGTGGAGCCGTTCGAGACAGATATCGTCGTCGGGGGCGATAGAGACCCGCAGCAGCCCCTCGTCCTCGGCGCGGCGGATGGCGAGCAGGCGGTGCGAGGCGCACCGCTTGAGCGGCTCGCTGATGTCGAAATAATCGCGGTACTTGGCCGCCTCCTCCTCCTTGCCCTTCACCACCTTAGCCGCGATAACGGCGCGATGGGCAAACTGCGTGCGCACCGTCTCGCGGGCGCGCTCGTCCTCGTTGACCTGCTCGGCGATGATGTCGCGGGCGCCCTTCAGGGCCTCGTCCACGCTCGTTACCTCGCCCTTCACGAAAGCCGCCGCGCGCGCCTCGGGATGGCTCTCGCGTTGCAATGTCAGCAAGGTGGCCAGTGGCTCCAGTCCTCGCTGCCGGGCCACCTCGGCCCGCGTCTTTCGCTTGGGTTTGTAAGGCAGGTAGATGTCCTCCAGCGCGGCGGCGTCCCAAGTGCCGTCGATACGTTGTTCCAGCTCGGGGGTGAGCTTGCCCTGCTCGCCGATGGTGGCGAGGATGGTCTCTTTCCTCTTGGCCATCTCGCGCAACGCGGCGTATTGGTCGTTGATGGCTTCTATCCGCACCTCGTCCAGTCCGCCCGTGGCTTCCTTGCGGTAGCGACTGATGAAGGGGATGGTGGCGCCCTCGTCGAGCAGGCGGAGCGTGCTTTCCACTTGTCGGGCGGGAATGGCCAGACGTTCGGCGATGAGGGAGGCGTAAGGGGCGGCTTCCGGCCCGGCCTCGGGGGTATGTTGTTGTTTCATGTCGCGAAAGTAAGCGAATTCGGATAAAAATCAAGGCAAAAGCGGGAAATAACACCACAGAGGACACAGAGTTACACAGATTCTTTATATCCCCAATCGGTCATTATACCTGGCTCAGGGTAGTTTTGCGCAAACGGCCCATCCCTTTCGAGCAAGTCATCACCCCGCTGGGGTGCGTAGAATACAGTATAGGGAAAAGTAGTGTCATCGCAGTCGAATAGAGGATATTTTTTCCGCGACTTAACACTTTATGAACGCTATTCCACGAATTATCGTAGAACAAAATCCCGTGGCCTTGCGTTCATACCGTATATAAGTAAAACACTTACACTATGATGAGAAACAAAACAGTAATGATAACCGGTGCCGGGAGCGGATTGGGCCGCAACCTGGCGTTTGAATTGGTACGAAGAGGTTACCAAGTGTTCGGCACCGCCGCATCGAAAGCGGAGATCGACGACCTCGCCGCCGCTACCGCCGGAATGGCGCGCCTCACCTTGTGCGACATCACTCTTCCCACCGAAGTGTTAAACATGGCCGCGGCCGTGAGCGGAGCGACCGACGGCAAGCTCGACTTGCTTGTCAGCAACGCCGGCATCCTCACCCCAGGTCCGCTCGAGACCATGACGCTCACCGCCGTGCGCCGCGAGTTCGAAGTCAACACCTTCGCCGTGCTGACGGTGATCAACGCCTTCTTGCCTGCCTTACGCGAGGCGAACGGACGGGTGGTGCAAGTAAGTACGATGAGCGTCGACTTCCCCAGCCCGTTCAATGGGCTTTCGTCGGCCAGCAAAGCAGCCGCCGAGGCGTTCATGACCGTCTACAAGGCCGAGCTGGCCGCGTCGGGCGTGGAAGTGCTGACGGCCGTATGCGGCAATATGCGCACAGGCGGACCCGCCAAGACAGCAGCCGCCATCGAGCACGTGCGTTCATCGTTTACGCCCGGGCAGCGGGAGGTGTACGAAGACATGTTCGACCGCTTCGCCATGCGCATGAATACAGGGCAGGCACACGGTCTCGACGCCGACTTGGCCGCCAAGCAGATAGCCGACTTGGCCGAACGACATCCCGCACCCACTCGTGAGCCTATAGGCGACGACGCCCGGACACTGATGGCCTACGTCAGGCAAACAACGGCTGAGGAGCAGTTTCAACGTCGGCTGAAGTCGATAGAAACGAGGAACGAAGAATCAAGAACCAAGGATAAAGAATAAAGAAAGAGGAATTTGGATATGAACAACGATAAAGCAACAGCAGGCATGGAAATAATAGTCAACCCGGCCGACGCTACAGCCGTCAGGAACAAAAACACTTTGCTGGCCTTGTACGATGAGATGATAAACGGAAAGGAACCCCTCAAGGCAGTACGTAAGTACTTAGTGCCCGGCTATATACAGCACAACCCCAACCTGCCTACCGGAGCTGACGGAACGGGTCTCTCGTTCGAAAATCGCCTGAAGAGCTTCCCTAACATGAGCGTCAGGGTACATCAAGTCATAGCCGTGGGCGACTACGTATGGGCGCACGTCAATTTCGTCAACATATATAGCAACGATCCCGCCGACCGTGGCGTGGCCGGCGTGGACATCTTCAAGTTCAATCCGAAAGGTGAGATCACCGAGCATTGGGACGTGCTGCAAGCCGTGGTCGACCCCGCAAAAGCAGCCAACGACAACGGTATGTTCTAAGATGGAGGAATGATTCACACGAAAGTATAGATACCCTTACATAAAGCTATCATTATAGCCATAAAATCATAAAAAAGATTCTTTTTTCGCAAGAACACATTCCATCCCTTGCGCAAATCGATTATTTATCTAATTTTGCGACGTGAAAAACAGTTCGGCCACTGAAAGATGTTTGATGACCGAATGGCGCATTTGGAAAATGACTAATTAATGTAAAACTGAGAAAAACAAAATGCTACGTAGAATCAGACTGATAGCCGCAGTGCTGTGCTTCGCCCTTGTCTCCTTGCTATTCCTTGACTTCACGGGAACGTTGCATGCCTGGTTCGGCTGGCTGGCCAAAGTACAACTCTTGCCGGCCGTGCTGGCCGTAAACGTGGGAATCGTGTTGTTCCTCGTCGTGCTCACCCTATTGCTGGGGCGTGTCTACTGTTCGGTCATCTGCCCGTTGGGCGTGTTCCAGGACATTGTGGCGTGGCTGCGGCGTAAGCTGGGCAAGCGGAAACGCAATCCTTATCGCTACTCTCCCGCCAAGAACTGGCTGCGCTACGGCGTACTGGCCCTGTTCGTCGTCCTCATGGTGGCGGGCGCGTCGTCCATCGCCCTCTTAGTGGCTCCGTACAGTGCCTACGGACGCATCGCATCCTCCCTCTTCGCCCCACTTTGGGGGTGGGGCAACAACGTGCTGGCCTACTTCGCCGAGCGGGCGGACAGCTACACCTTCTACCAAGTCGACGTATGGCTGAAGAGCCTCTCCACGCTCGTCATCGCCGTGTTGACGCTCGGTGTGGTCGGCGTGCTGGCCTGGCGCGGCGGGCGCACCTACTGCAACACCATCTGCCCGGTGGGCACGGTGCTGGGATTCATCTCCCGCTTCTCCCTGTTCCGCCCCACCATCGAGGCGAGCCTTTGCAACGGCTGCGGCGTATGCGCTCGTAACTGCAAGGCGGCCTGCATCAACGCCAAGGAGCACAGCATCGACTATAGCCGCTGCGTGGCCTGCATGAACTGCATGGAGAAGTGCACGCAAGGGGCGCTGCGCTACGTGCCGATAGGCATCGGGAAGAAGGAGACGACAAACGACACTACGAGCCAGCTATCGGCAGTGGAGCGTCCCGAGCCGGACCTCGCCCGCCGGGGATTCCTCACCGCCACGCTCACCGTAGCCGCCGTGGCGACCCTCAAGGCGCAAGAGAAGAAGGTGGATGGCGGGCTGGCTACCATCGTCGACAAGAAAATTCCCAAGCGTGAACTGCCTATCTATCCTCCCGGAGCGCTTAGCGCGAACAACTTCACGACTCGTTGCACGGCCTGCCAGCTCTGCGTCTCGGTATGTCCCAACGAGGTGCTGCGCCCCTCGGCCGGATTGCTCACGCTGATGAAGCCCGAGATGTCGTACGAGCGAGGCTACTGCCGCCCCGAATGCGTGAAGTGCTCCGAGGTATGCCCCACGGGAGCCATCAAGCCCATCAGCACCGCCGACAAGTCGGCTACGCAGATCGGCCACGCCGTATGGATACGCGAGAACTGCCTGCCGGCTACCAAAGACGTGCATTGCAACAACTGCGCCCGCCACTGCCCCACGGAGGCCATACAGATGGTACGCGCCAACCCCGACGACGAGAAGTCACAACGCATTCCAGCCATCAACGTGGAGAAGTGCATAGGGTGTGGAGCCTGCGAGAACCTCTGCCCAGCGAGGCCGTTCAGCGCCATCTTCGTCAACGGGATCAAGATGCATCACGAGATTTAAAACCTTATCAAGACAAAAGTCATGGAAGAGAAGAATAAGAAACCTATCAACAGGAGAGATTTCATCAAGATAGTGGGCATCAGCGCGGCCACATCCACCGCCGTACTCTACGGATGCTCACCGGGCAAGGAAAACACCTCGACCAGCAGCGCCACCGCCGAGGGTGAGGTACCCACCGACAAGATGACGCACCGCGACAATCCCACCAGCGGCGACCGGGTGTCGTTGCTGGGGTACGGATGCATGCGCTGGCCCACCAAGGAGGTGGCCGAAGGGTCGAACGAGAACGTCATCGACCAAGACGCCGTGAACGAGCTGGTGGACTACGCCATCGCCCACGGCGTGAACTACTTCGACACGGCGCCCGTCTACGTACAAGGATTCTCCGAACGCTCCACGGGCATCGCCCTCAAGCGCCACCCCAGGGAGAAGTTCTTCATCGCGACCAAGCTCTCCAACTTCGCCCCCAGCCAACAGACGCGCGAAGGGGCGATAGCCATGTACCGCAACTCGTTCAAGGAGCTGCAGGTGGACTATATCGACTACCTCCTGCTGCACAGCGTAGGCGGCGGCGGGCTGGAGGCCTTCAACAAGCGCTATATAGACAATGGCGTGCTCGACTTCCTCCTCGAGGAACGCAAGGCGGGACACATACGCAATCTCGGATTCTCGTACCACGGCGAGGTGGAGGTGTACGACTGGTTGCTGGCCAACCACGACAAGTACAAGTGGGACTTCGTGCAGATACAGCTCAACTACGTCGACTGGAAACACGCCAACGAGACCAACCGGCGGAACGTCAACGCCGACTACCTCTACGACGAGCTGAACAAGCGGGGCATACCCGCCGTAATCATGGAACCGCTGCTCGGCGGACGGTTGTCGAAGCTGAGCGACAACCTCATCGCGCGCTTCAAGGAGCGCAGCCCGGGCAGCAGCGTGGCCTCGTGGGCCTTCCGCTTCGCCGGATCGCTGCCCAACGTGCTCACCGTGCTGAGCGGCATGACCTACATGGAACACCTGCAGGACAACATACGCACCTACTCGCCCCTGCAGGAGCTTACCGACGAGGAGAAAGAGTTCCTCGAGGAGACCGCCCGGCTGATGCTCACCTATCCCACCATCCCCTGCAACGATTGCGACTACTGCATGCCGTGCCCCTACGGACTCGACATACCCGCCGTGCTGCTGCACTACAACCGTTGCGTCAACGCCGGCGACATCGTGAAGGGGAAGAACGACTCCGACTACGCCAGGGCGCGACGGGCCTTCCTCGTCGGCTACGACCGCAGCGTGCCCAAGCTCCGCCAGGCCAGCCACTGCATCGACTGCAAGGAATGCGTGCCCCACTGCCCGCAGAACATCAACATCCCCCGCGAGATGCGACGCATAGACGCTTACGTGGAACAACTCAAGCAAGGGACACTGGAATGAACAAGGACGAGCCACGGAGCCTCGTACTCAGGAACTTGCTGATGAAGAACCTCATTGAGTACCTGCACGACGGCGATTACTCGTGCGTCATCGCCAGTGGAACCAACATCAGCGCGTACACCGGACGCGGCGTGTCCGACCTTCACGACCTGCTCACCCGCAGCCCACACCTCCTCAAAGGCGCCATCGTAGCCGACAAGGTGGTGGGGCGCGGCGCGGCAGCCCTGCTGATATTGGGTGGCGTCCTCCAAGTACACGCCAACCTCATCAGCACCAGCGCCCTGGACCTGCTGCGCGAACATGCCCCGACCATCGACGTGAGCTTCGACTGCGAAGCGCCTTACATCATCAACCGCGATGGCACCGGACGGTGTCCCGTGGAAACTCTCTGCGACAGCGTGCGCACACCCGGGGAGATGCTACCCCTCATCACTAACTTCCTGGACAAGATTCGGGAAAAAACCGCATTTTAACCCCACCCACTTGCGTATTTGACGCGTACGGCTTACCTTCGCGAAAAAAAGGAGGAACTATGAGTACTACAACAATTAGCAAGAAACAGAAAGTCGTGATTGAAATTCCCGACGATGTCTTTTACTTTTTCACCGCTAAGGCAAAAGCCAAAGGTACCAATTTAGAAATCTTTCTCGAACATCGGCTCATCAAGGAGATGGAAGATTTGAACGATGAAGAGGCTTATGCCCACTTAGTAAAGAACGATCCGGATGGATTGATCCCTGCAAGCGAAGAGGAACAACAAGATTTCATGGAATGGTTAGGAGTGAATAGGAAATGAAGGTCGAATTTTCTAAGGGATTTCTTAAAAGTGCCCGAAAGTTAACTGGCAAGTATCGCCAATCTCTCCAGAAAATTGTTCAAGAAGTTATCGAAGCAAAATCTATCAACGAAATAAGCGATTGCAAAAAACTAATTGAATACAAGTATATCTATCGTATCCGTATGGGGAACCTTCGGGCTTTCTTCACTTTTCATGCACAAATTATCGATGACGTAGTCTTCTTTGAATATCTGCTTCCAAGAGGAGAAGCGTACAATAAAAAGAACATGAACAAACTACATGATAAAGACAAAGGATAAGTAACATCATAATGAAGAAACTCATCAAACAATTCCGATTTACTCCCGACAACTACCCGGCTGCCGTAGAGGCTAAAATCCAGAAACTAAGGAAACTAAAGTATAAGCTTCCGCCGCGCAAGGCGCTGCGCACGCCCGAGCAAATAGAGGGCATCAGGGAAAGCGCCAAGATCAACACCGCCCTGCTCGACTTCCTCGCCGAACATATCCGAGAAGGCATGTCCACCGCCGAGATCGACCGGCTGACGTACGACTTCACCACCGGCCACGGCGCCATACCCGCACCGCTCAACTACGAGGGCTTTCCAAAGAGCGTGTGCACCAGCGTCAACGACGTGGTATGCCACGGCATCCCCAGCGAAACGGAAATCCTGCGTAGCGGCGACATCGTCAACGTCGACGTTTCCACGATCTATAAAGGGTACTTCTCCGACGCTTCACGCATGTTCATGATAGGCGACGTCGCCCCCGAGAAACAACGATTGGTGCAAGTCACCAAGGAGTGCCTCGAGATAGGAATCGCCGCCGCGCAACCCTGGAAACAATTGGGCGACGTGGGGGCCGCCATACAGCAACACGCCGAGAAGAACGGATACAGCGTAGTGCGCGACCTCTGCGGCCACGGCGTGGGCGTGCAGTTTCACGAGACACCCGACGTGATGCACTTCGGACGCCCAGGCACGGGGATGGTCATCCTGCCCGGCATGACGTTCACCATCGAGCCAATGATCAACATGGGCAGCTACGAAGTGTTTGTCGACGAAGCCGACGACTGGACCGTACTCACCGACGACGGACTGCCCTCCGCGCAATGGGAGCACATGCTGCTTATCACCGAGACGGGCAACGAGATCCTCACGTACTAACTTTCTTGGTAGTCAGCATCAACACCATGTATCCCAACAAGCCGGAGAGGATGGAACCCGAGAGGATGCCGAACTTAGCCTGGTTGAGCAATAGCGGATACTCCGCTCCAAACGAGAGGTTGGCGATGAAGAGCGACACCGTGAATCCGATGCCTCCCAAGAGCGACACGCCAGCCAGGTTTTTCCACGTCATGCCCACGGGCATAGGAGTAAGCCGGATCTTTACCGAGAGCCAGGTGAACAGGTAGATACCCACGAACTTGCCCACCAACAAGCCCACGGCGGCACCTAGGCCCACCGTGCCCAGCAAGTCGCCCGAGCCGGCGTTGAACATCACCCCGGCATTGACGAAGGCGAAGAGCGGCAAGATGAGGAAATTCACCACTCCATGCAAATTGTCCTCCATGGACTGTAACGGACTGATGACACGGTCGGACGCCGACTCCACCTCCTTCAGCTTGGCGATCTGCTCGTTGGTGAGCACGATGCTCTCCGATTCCATCACCGGGAAGCCCGCTATCGTGCTGCGGATGCGCTCGATGTACTTGCCTACGTTCAGCCGCGGCTTGGCCGGCACCATGAACGCCAGGATCACGCCCGAGATGGTGCTGTGCACGCCCGACTGCAGGAACAGGTACCAAATCACCAGCCCCACCACCGAGAAGAGCACCATGTTCGTCACCCCCCGCCGTCCCAGCAGATAGAGCGCCAGGTAGAGCGCCGCCGCCACCAGCAGATAACCGTAGGCCACGTGCGAGCTATAGAAGATGGCTATCACGAGGATGCCGCCGATGTCGTCCACCACGGCGAAAGCCGTCAGGAATATCTTCAGGCAGAGGGGCACACGGCTACCCAGCAGGCTGAGCACGCCCAGCGAGAAGGCGATGTCGGTGGCCATCGGAATGGCCACTCCCTGGCTGCCCGGAGAGCCGGGAGGACAGATCAGCATATAGATGAGCACCGGCAAGCACATCCCCCCACACGCGGCGATAAACGGCAACGCCGCCTTACGGAACGAAGATAGCTCGCCCACCAACAACTCGCGCTTGATCTCCAGGCCGACCATGAGGAAGAAGATAGTCATCAGCCCGTCGTTGATAAACTCGAGCAAGCGGAGGCTATGCCCGTTGTGCGAGAAAAGGTTAAAGCTCCCGATTTGCAAATGAAGCTCGTGACCCAGCAGCGCTTGATAGGCAGGAGCAGCCGACGAATTGGCGATGATAGCGGCCAAAATCGCGGCTAAGAAGAGAAGTACGCTCGCCGTGACATTGGCCGACGAAGTGATTTTCAAATTGCGAAACAGAGTCATAAAGGAGATTGGGTGTTAATAATATGGGGACGAAGATACGAATATATTTAGATATGACCATAGAACGACGGTTTTCGTTTTGCACATTCGCAAGCTCTTCGTACTTTTGTCCACCCAATAACCGATGATGAAAGTTACGTCAATGACAGAAACCCCAAATGCCAACAGGCTGCACATCGCCCTCTTCGGCAAACGAAACAGCGGAAAGTCGTCGCTCGTCAACGCGCTGACGGGACAAGAAGCAGCCGTAGTATCCGACACGCCCGGAACTACCACCGACCCCGTGACGAAAGCCATGGAAATACGCGGCATAGGCCCTTGCCTGTTTATCGACACCCCAGGCTTCGACGACGAGGGCACGCTGGGCGAGCGACGCGTGGAACGAGCCTTGCGGACGATGGAAAGGGCCGACATCGCCCTGCTACTCTGCGGAGGCGACGGCTCCGCGCCACAACCCGACCTGGCCGACGAGCTTGACTGGTACCGACAGCTGCGGAGCCGACATATCCCCACCATCCTCGTACTCAACAAGAGCGACGCACGCCAAGACCCATCGACGCTGGCCACCCGCATAGCGGAGACCTTCGGCACGGCCCCACTGAGCGTGAGCGCCAAGCAAGGCATAGGCATGGAACAGATACGGCAAGCCATCCTCGAACGGCTGCCCGAAGAGTTTGGCCGGCAAAGCATCACCGGCGCGCTGGCCACCGAGGGCGACCTCGTGCTGCTGGTGATGCCGCAAGACATACAAGCCCCTAAGGGACGCCTCATACTGCCGCAAGCGCAGACCATACGCGAGCTGCTCGACAAGAAATGCCTCGTGATGAGCTGCACGACCGACAAGCTGGCCGACAGCTTGCGCGCCCTGGCACGTCCCCCGCGGCTCATCATCACCGACTCGCAGGTGTTCGCCACGGTGTACGGGCTGAAACCGCCCGAGAGCCTGCTCACCTCGTTCTCCATCCTCTTCGCCGCCCACAAGGGCGACATCGGCTACTACGCGGAGAGCGCCGCAGCCATCGACCGCCTCACGGAAAACTCGCGCGTACTCATTGCCGAGGCTTGCACACACGCCCCACTGGCCGAGGACATAGGCCGCGTGAAGCTGCCCCGCCTGCTCCGCCAGCGCGTGGGACAAGGATTGGCCATCGACATCGTATCCGGAACCGACTTTCCCGCCGACCTCTCGCCCTACCAGCTCGTCGTCCATTGCGGCGCCTGCATGTTCAACCGCCGCTACGCGCTCGCACGCATAGGACGAGCCAAGGAGCAAGGCGTGCCCATGACGAACTACGGCGTGGCTATCGCTTATCTGAATGGGATTTTGGATAAGGTAGCGCTTCCTCGGCCGCTATGCGGGGAGCCTGGGCCTCATCGTCAAGGATATACGGCTTAGGAGGCTTGGCGGATAGCTTCTCCGCCAAAGCCTTCCCGAGCAAGTAGACCATCTCGGCGAGCGTCTCCTCGCGCACCCCGGGCTTCAGCTGGCATCCCCAGATCACCATCGTGCGCCATCCCAGCTGCCGCAAACGCTCGCGCGCCTGGAGGTCACGCTCCCGGTTGCGGGATATCTTGGCCGTCCAGAACTCCACACGCGTCTTCGGAGGACGGAAATCCCCGCAATCGTGCCCATGCCAGAAGCAGCCATGCACGAAGATCGCCGTGCGGTACTTGCGCAACACGATGTCGGGCGTACCGGGCAACGTACGCACATTGACACGGTAACGAAAGCCGTGGGCGAAAAGGTATCGACGCACCAACATCTCCGGCTTCGTCCCCTTGCTCTTTATCATCGACATGATGTGGCTACGCTTCGATTCATCCATAACGACACAAGTACGGGAAACATGACGCGAACTTAACTAAAAATCGCGAAGCACGTGCCCGTCAGACGAAATATTCCACGAAAATGCTTGGGGATAACCGAAGTATTTCCCAACTTTGTGCCCATTACCATTTTTTTTATTCATCTATGAAAAGGATCATACTCACCACTGCCATCGCTGCCTGCGCACTCGCGGCTTGCGACTCGCGACGAACGTCGGAAAACACGTCGCCCTCACACGGATACCCCATCGACCCCGTACCCTTCACCGCCGTGAAGGTCGACGCCAACTCCTTCTGGGGACAACGCCTCAAGGCAAGCCGGGAAGTCACCATACCATTAGCCTTCGGCAAGTGCGAGGAGACAGGACGCTACGCCAACTTCGAGAAGGCCGCCCACCCTTGCGACACGTTCACCGTGGGAGGATTCTCGTTCGACGATACCGACGTGTACAAGACCATCGAAGGAGCCAGCTACTTGCTCCAGACCTACCCCGACGAGCGACTGACACAATACATAGACAGCGTGCTGCTGATCGTGGCCGGAGCGCAGGAACCCGATGGATACCTATATACCGCACGTACCATGAATCCCAAACACCCCCATCCGTGGGCGGGAACCAAACGTTGGGAGAAGGTGGAAGAGCTGAGCCACGAATTCTATAACCTGGGACACATGGTGGAAGGAGCCATCGCCCACTACCAAGCCACGGGAAAGCGCAACTTCCTCGACATCGCCATACGCTACGCCGACTGCGTCGGCCAGGCGATAGGCAACGGAGAGGGACAGCTGAAGCTCGTGCCGGGACATCAGATCGCCGAAATGGCATTGGCCAAGCTCTACTTAGTGACGGGCGAGAAGAAATATCTGGACCAAGCCAAGTTCTTCCTCGACCAACGGGGACATACCGCGCACCGGAACCCCTATAACCAGTCGCATCAGCCCGTGGTGGAACAGAGCGAAGCCGTGGGACACGCCGTACGCGCCGCCTACATGTATGCCGGCATGGCCGACGTGGCCGCGCTGACCGGCGATACCGCCTACATACACGCCATCGACCGCATCTGGGAGAACATCGTGGGCAAGAAGCTGTACATTACCGGAGGCATAGGAGCCAGACACCAGGGAGAAGCCTTCGGCGACAATTACGAGCTACCCAACCTATCGGCCTATTGCGAGACATGTGCCGCCATAGGCAACGTGTACGTCAACTACCGCCTCTTCCTCCTCCACGGAGAATCCAAATACTACGACGTGCTGGAACGAACGCTGTACAACGGACTGATATCGGGCGTATCGCTCGACGGCGGTAGCTTCTTCTACCCCAACCCGCTGGCGAGCGAAGGCGGATACCAACGCCAACCTTGGTTCGGTTGCGCCTGCTGCCCCTCCAACATCAGCCGCTTCATTCCCTCGCTGCCCGGATACGTGTACGCCGTGAAGGACAAGGACGTATACGTCAACCTGTTCATGTCCAATACCGCCGAGCTATCCGTAGACGGCAAGGCAGTGGGCATAGAGCAATCCACCCGCTACCCTTGGGACGGCGACATCGCCCTGCGCGTGAGCAAGAACGACGCCGGAGACTTCGCCCTCAAGATACGCGTCCCCGGATGGGTACTCGGACAACCCGTGCCCAGCGACCTCTATCGGTACGCCGACGGGAAGCGGATGGCATACAACGTGAGCGTGAACGGACAGCCGGTGTCCGGCGAGCCGAAAGAAGGCTACATCACCATAGACCGGCGCTGGAAAGAGGGCGACGAGGTAGCCGTACGCTTCGAGATGGAACCACGCTTAGTGAAAGCCAACGATAAGGTGGAAGCCGACCGCGGACTGGTGGCCGTGGAGCGGGGACCTCTGGTGTACTGCGCCGAATGGGCCGACAACGACGCCGACGTACTCAGCGTGACGATACCTGCCGACAGCCTGCCGGAGTTTACCCTCGTGAAACGTCCCGACCTGCTGCATGGCATCGACCAGATACGCCTGAAAGCCACCAGGCCCTTCACCGAGCTGCCTCCGCGCATGGAAACAATCACCCTCACCCTGATACCCTATTACGCCTGGGCACATCGGGGCGAAGGCAACATGACCGTGTGGCTGCCCGAACGCGCCGGGAAACGTACGAAATAGTGCAAACAGTATGCAAAAAACATAAAAGATACAAATAGAAAAGCCGTTTCTCTCACGGAACGCCTATATTTGGCCATTGTTTTACTAATAATTTATTCACTTTAAAGACTGAAAGTATGAAGAAACTTGCGTTTTTACTCGCTTGTTGCGCCGTGACAAGTACCCTTTTCGCACAGGATCCCGCTCAACTGAAAAAAGAAGGCAGCGAAGCCTTCAACGCCAAGAACTACACCGTGGCGTTCGATAAGTTCAGCAGCTACCTGCAACAAACCAACAATCAAGACTCCGTCGTGGCATACTACTGTGGCGTGGCCGCCTATTCGCTGAAGAAATATCCCGAGGCCGTGACATGCTTCGACGTGGCCATCCAGAAGAAGTTCCAGCTCGCCAACGCTTATGCCCGCAAGGCCTTGGCTTTGGAGGCCCAGCAGAAGACCGACGAATACCTCGCCACGCTGGAGGAAGGCTTAAAGGTGGCACCCACCAACAAAGCCATGGTCAAGGAGTACTGCACCTACTACCTGAAGGCCGGAGTGGCCGCGCAAAAAGCAGGCAAGGAAGAGGTGGCCGAGGAGAGCTTCAAGAAAGTGATCGCCTTCGACAACCCCACGTACAAGAAACAAGCCCTATATAGCCTCGGCGTACTCTGCTACAACGACGGAGCCGGCATCCTGAAGAAAGCCGCCCCGCTGGCCAATGCCGACGCCGACAAGTACGACAGCGAGAAGCAGCGTGCCGACGGACGCTTCAAGGAAGCGGTGGACTACTTGACGCAAGCCGCCGTGGTAGCGCCCGACGACGCCAACATAAAGACGATGCTCGGCCAGGTAAAAGCCGCCATGAAATAGGCCGCGGAAAGCCCGTGGACCTTGGCTTAAACATTTATTAACCAAAACTTCGGGGTAGGGAGTGAACCTTTCGCTTCCCTACCCCGTTTTATATATGTGTTTTTCATAGTATTAGATATAAGATTAATAAGGCTGTACGCACGCTTGTGAAAACGAAGGTACACCAATTGAAACAGAAGCGTCTGTTTTAAGCAAATAGGATAAAAAGCATCGCTCCAACTCTCTGTGGGCGATGCTTTTTTTGTCCTGCCCCGCGGCCGTCCGGACCGATGTCCGCGGCTGCCCGGACAGAGGGAACAAAAAAGCGGGCGATACGCATATCGCGTAACTGCCCGCTTCACTATCGTAACACCCTAAGGGGTGTGGCTTTACAGCGCTAAACGCTGCTGCAAGAGCAGCTTCTGGAGCTTTCCAGAGAGTAGCTGGCACATCGTGCCATTTCCCATCGCGTGATAGCGTTTGATGCGATACTGTAGCATCGTGACCTTTTCATTTGCATTCTTTTTCATAACTTCTTTTTTCCTCTTTTTGTGCTCCCCACGTTTTGGGGAACGATTAAACTTCTTATTTCTTGTTTGATGCCGCGAAGATACGACTTATTTTCCAATTATATGCTGTACAACATAAAAATAGGCTCATTTTCCCCTTTTTTTGCCCGGATAGCGGGGAAAACACCCCCATGTTACAACGTCATTGCTCAATTTGTGGGCGTATCATACCTCGTTTCTCGAAAGAAACCCCTACTTTTGGCAAGCGGTTCGGGCTGGCAGCCTTTCGATCGACAAAACGAGCAACGCACAACCTGCCAGACAGAGCCTGCGGAAGTCTGATTACAATGGATAAATAACATGAAAAAAGGAACCCAACTCTTGCTTATCCCGCTGTTGGTAGCGGGAATGCTGCCCTTGCTGACGGCATTGTTCGTACGTCGCGACCACCGTACGCCCCACTTTCTCGAAGACGAAGCCTACCGCGCCCAAGTGTACGAAGACCTGGAGGAAAAGAAACAGGCACTGCCACGGGGCGACCTGTTCGCGGCACTGTCCGACGACTCGCTGAGCGTCTACGAGCGCGAGGCACTCGCCTTCCTCTACGCCTACATGCCGATAGGCGACATCACCGACTACCCTTCCTCCTACTACCTCGAGAACCTCCGCCTGACGGAGCGCACCCGAGCCGAGATGCCGTGGGGCAAGAAGATCAGCGACGAGCTGTACCGCCACTTCGTGCTGCCCATACGCGTGAACAACGAAAACCTCGACGACGCCCGCCAAGCTTTCCATGCCGAGCTAAAAAGCCGTGTGCAAGGCCTGTCGATGAAAGACGCCATACTGGAGGTCAACCATTGGTGCCACGAGAAGGTGGTGTACCGCCCCAGCGACGCGCGCACCAGCTCGCCCATGGCCACGGTAAAGACCGCCTACGGACGCTGCGGCGAAGAATCCACCTTCGCCGTGGCGGCCCTCCGCTCCGTGGGCATCCCCGCCAGGCAGGTCTACACCCCGCGCTGGGCGCATACCGACGACAACCATGCCTGGGTAGAGGCTTGGGCCGACGGCCAGTGGTACTTCATGGGCGCTTGCGAGCCGGAACCGGTGCTCAACCTCGGATGGTTCAACGCCCCTGCCAGCCGCGGCATGTTGATGCACACCAAAGTGTTCGGACGATATGACGGACCCGAAGAGGTGATGACACGGACACCCAACTACACCGAGATCAACGTCATCGACCACTACGCCCCATCGGCCAAAGCCACCGTCAGCGTGACCGACGGTGACGGCCAGCCCGCCGCGGGCGCGAAGGTAGAGTTCAAGGTGTACAACTACGCCGAATTCTACACCGTGGCCACCAAACAGGCCGACGCCGCGGGACAAGCCTCACTCACCGCCGGCAAGGGTGACATGCTGGTATGGGCCTCGCGAGGAGGAAAATTCGGCTTCGCCAAGCTCTCGTTTGGCAAACAGACGGAGCTGAACATCACCCTCAACCACCAAGAGGGCGACAGCATCAGCGCGGACATCGACATCGTACCTCCGCCCGAAACGGCGCAATTACCTGTCGTCACGCCCGAACAACGAGCCGAGAACGACCGGCGACTGGCGCACGAGGATTCCATACGCAACGCCTACGTGGGCACGTTCCCGGATTCGGCGCGGATAGAGGAGTTCGTTGACGGGCTGAAGACAGAATTAGGCACCAGGTATGGCAAGCATCTGCGCAAGCTACTGCACGGCTACCTCGTCGACGCCCGCGGCAACTACGATACAATGGAACGCTTCATCAAGGAAGCCGACGCCCAAGGAAAACTGCTAAAAGGAACCTCTCTGCTGAAAATCATCTCCGAAAAAGACCGGCGCGACGTGGGCTACGAAGTGCTGATGGATCACTTTACGCATACGGACGAATCGGATGAATATAGCTGCTTCCTCTCCTATATAGCCTGCACGGACGTCCCGTACTTTAATATCACAAATATATTAGGTCCCCGCATCTCCACCGAGGCACTCACTCCATATAAATCGTTCTTCCAAGCCAAGTTCTCGCAGACGGAGATAGATACCTTCCAACTCAATCCACAAGCCTTGGTGAAATGGGTGGCTGATTCCATCCAAATAGACAAGGCGAACAATAGCCAACACATTCCTATCTCTCCCATAGGCGTATGGAAAGCAAGGGTAGCCGACGAACGGTCGCGCGATATATTTTTCGTGGCCTTGGCACGTAGTATGAACATTCCCACGTTTATCCGGGACACAGACGGAAAGGTGATGTACTTTGAGCGGACAGATGTACCCTCGATAATGCCCTTCAGAAGCGTTGAGGTTGACTTCAACACGCAGAAAGCCATTGAACCAAGTATGGCGTTCTATCATTTCTATGAAAACGGCAAGGCATTGTCGATTCGAGACGACCGACTAAAATATTATAGCAAATTTACCATCTCCAAAATAGAAAACGGAAGTCCGAGATTGATGGAAGCGGACGGAGTAGAAGGCTATTTGGAGAATCATCCGTCATTAAGCGAAGGGTATTATGTCATTGTTTCCGGCACCCGTCTTGCCAGCGGTAGTGTATTAGCGCATCTCTCCGCGTTCACGCTTAAAAACGAGAAAGCCTCAGGTTCGGTGATTGACCACACCAAGGTCCCCTTCACCCTCCGCCCCTCCGGCGAGCAAGTCGCCGTGATTGGCAGCTTCGATTCCGAATCGCTCTTCACCCCCGTCGACAAGGTAGGCCAGGCGTTCGACGCCTCCTCTTCCTTGCTTCCCCGGCAAAGCCTGCTGCAAACCTGTGGCCGCGGCTACTTCGTGGTGGGCATACTGGGTAGCGGACAAGAGCCGACCAACCACGCCCTGCGCGACATCGCCGCCCTGAAGGCCGACCTCGAGAAGTGGGGACGGAAGATGGTGCTGCTCTTCCCCGACGAGGCACAATGCCGGAAGTTCCAACTGTCGGAGTTCCCCCCCCTGCCCTCCACGATCGTCTACGGCATCGACACCGACGGCATACACGCCCAGATAGCCGAAGCCATGAAACTGACGAAGGGAGGCAGCCTGCCCGTGTTCATCATCGCCGACACGTTCAACCGCGTGGTCTTCGTATCGCAAGGCTACACCATCGGGTTGGGCGAACAACTGATGAAAGTGGTGCGAGGATTGTAACGCGTCTCCTTTATTTTTGTAATTTTGCAGCCCAAATTACAACAGAAGGAATGATAGAATTGACACGAGAGGAGTTGAAGCGACACTTGGGCGCTCCCATCTTCGGGCAAGTAGGCGACACGGCCGACGAGCTGGGACTGGAGTGCTACGTGGTGGGTGGCTATGTGCGCGACCTGTTCCTCCAACGACCCTCACAAGATATAGACATCGTAGTGGTAGGTAGCGGCATCGCCATGGCCGAGGCCCTGGGACGGCGCCTCGGCCATGGCGCCAAGGTGGCCGTGTTCAAGAACTTCGGTACGGCTCAAGTGAAGTACCGCGACATGGAGGTGGAGTTCGTCGGGGCGCGAAAGGAATCGTACAGCCGCGACTCGCGCAAGCCCATCGTAGAAGACGGCACGCTGGAAGACGACCAGAACCGGCGCGATTTCACCATCAACGCCCTCGCCATCTGCCTCAACCGGACACGCTTCGGCGAGCTGGTCGACCCCTTCGGCGGCGTGGACGACCTCCGCGAACGCGTCGTACGCACGCCGCTCGACCCCGACATCACCTTCAGCGACGACCCTCTGCGCATGATGCGCTGCATACGTTTCGCCACGCAGCTCAATTTCCACATCGACGACGAGACGTTCGAATCGCTCTGCCGCAACCGCGAGCGCATCGGCATCATCTCGCGCGAACGCGTCGCCGACGAGCTGAACAAGATCATCCTCGCACCCACTCCCTCGAAAGGCTTCATCGACCTCGACCGCTGCGGACTGCTGTCGCTCATCTTTCCCGAGCTGGTAGCCCTGCAAGGCGTGGAGGCACGCAACGGACGGAAGCACAAGGACAACTTCTACCACACGCTGGAAGTGCTCGACAACATCAGCCAACGCACCGACAACCTCTGGCTGCGCTGGGCCGCCCTGCTGCACGACATCGCCAAGCCCACCACCAAGCGGTGGGAACCGAAGGCGGGATGGACCTTCCACAACCATAACTTTATAGGGGAAAAGATGGTACCTGTCCTCTTCAAGCGGATGAAGCTGCCCATGAACGAGAAGATGAAGTACGTGCAGAAGCTCGTGGGGCTACACATGCGCCCCATAGCGATAGCCGACGACGAGGTGACCGACTCGGCCGTGCGGCGGCTCCTCTTTGAGGCGGGCGACGACATCGACGACCTCATGACCCTCTGCGAGGCCGACATCACCTCCAAGAATTCCGAACGGAAACAACGCTTCCTGAACAACTTCAAGCTGGTACGCCGCAAACTGAAAGATCTCGAGGAGAAAGACCGCATACGCAACTTCCAGCCCCCGGTGAGCGGTGAGGAGATTATGGAGATATTCGGATTGCCTCCCAGCAGGGAGGTCGGCGCGCTGAAGAGCGCCATCAAGGATGCCATACTGGACGGCGTGATACCCAACGAGCACGATCCCGCCCGGGCCTACCTCCTGGAACGGGCGAAGAAGATGGGGCTGGAACCAAGGCACGGATAAACGCCTACGCCGTACCCCTGGTGGAAGCGCGGACGTTATTTGTCCTTGTCGCCGCCTGCCGCTTTTCGATGGGCTTCCCTTTTCTCTTGAATGGTGAAGTAAATCGCCCCGATAATCGCGACGATCGCCATGCTCCCTGTTACAAGAATCAGATTCCAATTCATGATTATATTCCTTCCTTTTTTTCTCGCACGAGGAAAAGACCTAATCCGAGAACTATTAATACTATGAGAATGACAACGACGTACGTCCACCAAGTTCTCATCTCGTTAAAAGCAGATGACAGGACAAGAGCCGTTACCATATATTTAGCGATGTCCATCAGCCATTTACCAAATTCCTTTCGCATACTTCCTCCGGTTAGTTGGGTTAAACCATGGCGCGAAGTTACATAAAAACGGTTATTCCCCCTATTTTTCGCTTCCTATTTTAATCGCTAACCCCGGGTAGGCAGTTACGTATATCGCGCACATAAAAACAGCCCGCGAACGGGAAAACGTTCGCGGGCCATTCTTGATTCTTAGCTCCTATATTCTTGATTTATCAAACGCTGCCGCCGCTGCCGCCGCTATGTCCGGGAGTAAATACTTGTTCCCTGACATTGTTTTGCACGCCGGTGTAGTGCTTGGCCTGCACCTTGATTTCCACGGTAGCTCCGTTGTACACCACGTTGAGAGTCATGGTATAGGTACGCAACTTGGGGAAGCAGGTGTACGTCATGAGCCGGTACCCGCTTACGCCGACCGTGTTGTAGAGGCGGGCGGTCGACGTGACGCCCGATGCGGAACCCATCTGGAGGTACATCTGCTTCTTCAGCAGCTCAACCACGGCGTTGATGGTCTTCGCGTCGGCTCCGGGCAATTTGGCGCTTACGATGCCGGCCAGGTCCTTGTTGGTATATTCCCAGCCGCTCTTTTCGGTATATTCCAGGGCGACGTCGCGAACGGCCTCCGGCTTCTCGCTGTTGTCCACCATCTTGTAGCCCAGCATCTCGCTTTCGCTCACCGTCTCGGCGCTGACGTTGAGGAGCGTCTTCACGTTGATGGCATACGCCGAGAAGTGGCTCACCTTGGCGGTGTAGACAGCTCCCTCGGCCAAGACAGTTTCCTTTTGCACCACCCATTTGTTGGAAACCGGATCCAGATAGGTCAAGTTGGTGTCTTCCGCCCTAAGCTTCAGATTGGGCAAGGGGTTGGGAATGGAGATGGTGACCGGAGCCTTGAACTCCAGGCCGCTTGGCTCGAAGTGGGCGGCAGCCATCGGAGTGCTCTTCGCCACATCCTTTCCTTCCTCCGACTTAGGCACGGTGGTCGATGCCTCGGGTGTGGGCACGAAGGTGGTGACGCTGATATTGGCACCTTCGTCGGGCAGCGACTCCTTGGGCACGTCGACGCTCATCTTGGCAACGGGCGTCGTCTCGTCCACATCGTCGGGGTTGGTCTGCCCCATCTCATTCTCGTTGCCCGGAACGTTCTGGTTCGAGGGGCTGTTGTCCTCCACCTCTTTCGTCTCGCCGTCGGCCATCTGGCTGGGATCGACCGTGGTGGGCGCGCTTTGTTCGGTCAGTGTCAGCGTAACCTTTACCGTCGTGCGGTTGGCCGCGCCTTCGGCAATGACAGCCGCCGTTTCCACGGGGAGAAAACCAGTCTCGCTCACCTTGATGGCGTACGTGCCGACGGCTTCCAGCTTCGCCTCGAATTCGCCTTCGGCATTCGTGGTGTAGTCCGTCGTTCCCACTGTCACTTTCACACCGGCTTTCGCCACTCCTCCGCTCAGTACGTTGCCCTGGATGTAATACTCCGTGGCCGCAGGTTTTGTCTCTACGATTTCTGGTTCCTGGGGAGCCGGCTTGTCGTGGTCATGGCAGGCTGTGGTCAATCCCGCCGTCAACAGGGCAAAAGCGATAACTTTCACCCCACTTTCCATCTTTCTCTTTACATTTCTCATAAACCTAAATAAATAGTGAATAATAAATTAATTGGTTAGTTCGTTATACGGTTATTCTCATACCTATTTTCATGCTCCGTCTCATGCTTGCTATCATGCTCCGTCCCACGTTTTTTGTCGTTTTTCCTCTCGGTCCGCCGATGCGTCTCTATAAGGAAATGGCGAATGTAGTCGGGCTGCCAGAAGCGTGCGTCCGTAGCCGACTTCGGCTCGGTGTTGTAGTTCACTCCCAACGCCCTCTTGGTGTAGTCCGAACCGCTCCGCATGCTGTATTGGAACGCGAACTGCCTGGGCGCCATGAGCCTTACCAGGTGCCGGCTCCGTTTCTTGCCCGGCAGGGGGACGGAGAAGTGGAACCCATAATTCTTGTCGCCACCGGTGTACATGGCGTACAGCCCCACCAAGTACTCACCGAAGTAGCGGGTGAGCGTGGCCCTGACGCCATAGTCACCGTAGACGAAGCGTCCTCCATCCACGTCGACCTGCGTGTTGAACAGGGGGATGTAGCATCCGGCCCGGATCCGTCCGTCGAAGCGTTTCCACGAGCTTACCCGGGGATCGGGCGCGTAGAGGTGCGACGAGCCGGTCAGTCCGCCCTCCGCCTCTATCTTCCAGATGCGGTTGGTCGAGTAATAGCCTACGCCTCCCGCCACGCCTATGCGCGAGTTCGAGAAATTGCCTCCCGTCACGAAGCCCCTCCAATTGCGGTCGATGGTGAAACGCTGTCGCAAGGTGAGGAATCCCGGACGAATCCGGCTCCACTCCCCACCCTCGTTGTTCACTATGGGGAAGCATATTTGCAGGCGTAGCGAGGCCCCTTTCCAAAGTTGTGTCTCCACGGCGGGCTGGAGGTCGAACGCGGCCCGGTACAGTTTGTAGGTGACGTTGTTGATGAGCGTCACTCCGGGATACACCACGATGTCTATCTTGCCGAAGTTGGAGCGTTCGCGCTTGCTGCCCCGCAAGGCGCGCATGGCCTCCCCGATGTCGTCCACCGACATTCGCATCCGTTGGTAGACGTCCTCCAGCCCGATGGTTCCCTCCCGATATTCGTCGACGAGGTTGCCGGGCAGGGTGACACATAGTTCGGGCAGCGCGTCACTGAGCAGCACCAGTTGCAGGTTCCGCGCCTCGGGTAGCTCCAGCAGGGCGCCGATGGCCAGGCCGAGGGCACCGTAATTGCCGCGGTACACGCTGGTCTCGAAGGCGGCCACCACGGTGTCGTTCTTCTGCGCCACCTGGATGTTCTCCATCTGCAGGTCCCGCAGTGTCTCGAGCACCCTGCCCTGTTGCGCCCGGGCCATTGGCGAGGCGCCTCCCAGCAGCACGATGGTGGCGGTGGCGATAAGTGTATGGATTCTTGTTTTCACCATCATGGTCAATGGATTAGGGTACATTCGTAGCGTATGCCGGCCGACACGCATTTGAAGTCCTGCGTGAAGGCGTGCACGGCAAGATGTTTCCAGAGGCGTATGGCTCCCCCCACGTTCCATCCGCGGGTGTCGTATTCGGCCATCAGTTTCAGCTCGGGGCAAAAAGCGGGCGTATAGGCGATGCCTCCGAAAGGTCCCTTGTTGAACTTCGCCCAATCGCCGCGGTGAAAGTACCATCCGGCGGTGAAAGCCACCCGATGCCCCGACCGCGTGCGGAGCGTCTTGGTCAGCGTTCCGAAGTAATCGCCCCAGAACTCCGTCTTCTTCTGGGTGAAGAGGTCGTCGGCCCCGACGACGACTGAGGGCCACCACTTCTTCTCCTTGATCGGGCGAAGGCGTATGGTGTTGGATCGGTCTTGCTCATGATAGGTGTATTTCCCCTTTGAATTGAGGCTCTTGAGCAGGGTCATGCGATAGGTGATCTCGACGAACGAGAAGAGCGTCATGTCGAGGAAATAGTTCATTGTAGGATAGGCGAACACGGCTGGCGTGACCTCGGTAGGCAGGTAGTTGACACCCGCCATGAACGTGCCATCCTCTTGCATATCGGCAGAGGGGATAAGCAATTGCCCGGTGGTTCCCATGGCGTATTGCGCATGAATGTTCCCAAGGGGCACACAAAGGAACAAGATTAGAATGTTCCTCATGAATCGGAATTCTGTTTTGTGACACTTACGGTCCGGCATAGTCGTACAACGTAGAATATATTTTGTTATAAAGAGGCTCCTGTAAAGGATTACCCGTCGTCTCTCCGCTGCAAATATAAGTCTATTTTAATAATTAGCAATGAATAGTTTGATATTTTAGTCCTTTAGCATCTATTTTTTCGTTCATAAGGGGTGTTATTTCATCCGTTTTTCACTCCGAAGGGGATGTGTACGGCAGGTATTTTGTCTATATGGTCGAGGTGCACCATCTGGTCGTCGAAGAAGATATGAGGTTTCAGGATGTTGAGAAACCTCGCTTTCTGTATGCCTCCAAGGAAGAAGGCCTCGTCCACCTCCACGTCCCAGGCTTTCAGGGTGTTGATCACGCGTTCGTGCGCCGGCGCGTTGCGCGCGGTGATGATGGCGGTCTTGATCATGGGTTGGTAGTCCGCGTCCTCCTGACGCTTCTGTCGTTCCAGCTGCTGGAGGTTGGAGACGCGCTTTAGGAGTTCGCCCACGGGGCCTATCTTCAGCGGTTCGTCGGCATGCGCCTCCTCATGTTGGTGGAATCGTTCGAGGTCGCCGGTCTCTTCGTAGATTCTCTCCGCCTCGTCGCTGGCCAGCACGCCGTCGAAGTCGAACCCTATGCGCAGCTCGCGGCTGTCGTCGTCGTCCACCACGATGGTGTTGAGCACCCGTCCGGCGGCGAATCCGTTGTCGAGTGCCGCCCGTACGTCCTCCTCATTGGCCGAAAGGAAGAGCGTGGCGTTGAAGGCCGGCAAATACTGGAAGTGCGGCGCGCCCGAGGAGAAGGCCGCCCGGGTGATGTTCAGCCCGTAGCGCTTGATGGAGCGGAACGTGCGCATGCCCGTCTCGGGGCTGTTGCGCGACATCAGCACCACCTCCACCGGTTCCTCGGCGGCGAACGCCTCGTTGAGTTTGAGCAGGCGGCTGACGAATGGGAAGGCCACGCCCCGCTGGAAGGGGACGTCGACATTCCGTTCCTGGTATCTCGTGTAGGCTTGCACGCCCTCGGCCTTAAACACGCTGTCCGACTCCGTGAGGTCGAACAACGCGCTCGACGCCACGGCGATGACCAATTTCTTCTCTATGGGATAGGGCATACGTTTCCTCCTTCGTTTTATTGAGTTATCGGCAAAGCGTCCTATCGGCGATAGGCGCGTTTTCCAATCTTTATTCCCCGTCCGCCCGCATACACCCTGCTGGCCGGATCGCTCACGCTCTTCTCCACGCGGAAGCCCGGGGCGGCAGCGCCATTCCGGGTCGCGTCGCCGGGGTCGGTGGGTTGGGCGGGATTGTTCAGCGCCTCGAGCGCCTTGGCGAGCAAGGCTTCCCTGGGGTCGCCGAAAGGCAGGAACAGGGTGTAGTCGGTCGCCGACGCCGGGATATTGGCGACGTAGCCCGAGGCGTAGGTACCTCCCGACGTGTCGTACACCGTGCACACCACGGGGTTCACCGCCCAGTGGTATTCCTCGTTGACGAATCGTTCGGTGGCCACGTTCACTCCCCGCGTATTGGCTCCCACGATGCCCAGGGCAGGCGTCCTCTTGTTCAGTCCGCACATCAGCATCTCGGCTCCCCCACCCGTCTCACTGCCGGTCAGCACGTAGATGAGCTTGAGATCGAGGTTCTTCCCCTGGCCTATCAGCTGGGAGTCGAACGTCAGCGTGGCGTCCTTGGCGGCGTTCTTGTCGCTGTATCGCAGCATCACCATGTCCTGGTCTAAGTAGCGGGCCGGTGCCAGCAGGGTGGCAAGCAGTTGCACGCAATCGATCGTCCCTCCGGCGTTGTAGCGCAGGTCCAGGATGAGCCGGTCGACGCCTTGGCTGGCCAGCGAGGCCGACCAGGCACGCAGCTCGTCGTTGTACTTCTCCGGATTGTCGTCCGTGCCGGCGGTGAAGTTGCTGTACATCAGGTATCCCACCTTGCTGCCGTCGTTCAGCTCGAGCACGGTGTGGTAGTGCACGGGGTCGTCCTCCACGACCTCGGCCGCGCCCATATCGACTGGGTCGCCTTCGGGCACCACGCGCCAGGCTTTCGTCGGCTCTCCTCCTTCTATCTCGCTCGGGATCTCCACCTCTTTATATATGCCCATTTGCAGGCGGGTGGCCTTGGTGCCTTGCAGCAGGGGCACCTCGTACTTCTTGCTGATGTACGAGGTGTCCACCTTCACGATCCAGTTGCCGCGTTTCAGTCCGGCGGCATCGGCGGGCGAGTGTGGGATGACGTAGGTGACGAGGGCGTTGAAAGCCGTGTCGATATCGGGGTTGCGCACCAGCGAGTAGTCGAATCCGTAGCTTGGCGGCAGGCTCTCCATCACGGTGTCCACGAAGGAGACGTTGTCGTTCTTCGCCCTGATTGCCGACAAGAAGGTCGCTGGCGCCTGGAACGGATTGTAGCTCTTATCGTCCTGCGGCAACATGTCCTTATACCACAGATACTCTTGCTGCATGAGGCCATACATCCACGTGTCCACGGCGGTGAGTGGTTCGTACTCCTTCCAGCGGTCCTGTCCGCAGGAGAAGCTTATGGAGCCGACGAGCGCGAGCGCCAGTACGAGCGGCGAGCCTTTTTTGGTGAATCTCTTCATTGGTAGCCTTTTTATGAAGTGCAAAAGTAGGGATTTTAAATGAAGTATGAAGAATGAAGGATGAAGAATCACCTACCACTAACCGCTAATCACTAAAATCAGTAACCATTAACCACCAAAATCACTAACCACGAATTATGGGACACCAGTGAAAACCTGTGTTTGTCTCACGGTAGGGTAGAAAAGCTTGCGGCCGTTCTTGTCGGGGAACGAGGATTGAACAAGCTTGTACATGATTGACATAACAGTATTGTTATTTTAAAGGGTTTATACATTCCATTATATGTAAGGAATAATATACGCATGAGCAGAGGTTTCGGGGAGGCTGGAGGGGGTGGGCGCTTCGTTTCCGAAAAGGACAAAAAGGACAAAAAGGACATTAAGCCTTCCTGAATTTCAGTTTCTCATATACCTCATGCTTTAATTTACTTATTATCAGTTATATTCATGCTCTTTATCGCACGTCTTACCTTGCGTTCGAAGAAGCCGGACGCGCGGCCAACTTCCTGGGCTTGCGAAGTGGTGAAGCGTTCGAAATAGCCTCGATGAGATGGGTTATACAGTCAGGATATTTCGAACTTCCCGAAGTGTCGTCGGTGCCGATGGCCGACATCACCAGTCGGGCGGATGAAGTGTTGGCGGCGCCCACGCTGACGAGCTGCGCGAGCAGGGCCACGTCGCGCTGTCGGGGTGACGCGCCGTCGGAGATGCGTCCTCAAGCAGTACGGGCAGTTTTTCGTACAACATCCCCAGAGAAAAAGGGGGCATTTGCGCACTGCCTCGCCTTTCCGGTAAGCTTCCTCACCGTCGTTGTCGTTTTCCAAAAGGTCAAGTGTCCTTTTTGTCCTTTTTGTCCTTTTGTCCTTTTCTACATGTCCTCTTTCTTTGTCTATTGGATTATTGGCAATATCCTTGAATACATCATATCATGCTAATTCGACTTATTGAAACGTAAAGTATATTCCTTACAGGACGTTCCAAAGTTCACCGCGGAGCGCACCTTCGTTCCACTCGTCGCGTGCGGCCTTGCAGGCTATCTTGTACAGGTTGGCATTGCGCTGTCCGGAGATGAGCGATGCCTGAAAATGTAGGACTTCACGTCGTCGGTCAAGGGCGGCCGGGGGGGGCGAGGGTGGGTCGTGGTTGTCGTTCTTCATTCATGCCGTTGTTGTCGATGGGTACTCACGGGGAGGGAAGCTCCGTACTCACGGGGAAGGAAGCTCCGTACTCACAAGGAGAGATGGGGGCCTTCTCACGGGGAGAGATGGGGGCCTTCTCACGGGGAGAGGTGGGGGCCTTCTCACAGGGAGAGGTAGAGGGTACTCTCGGGGAGCGTAGCGGGTTTCTCCGAACAAGCGTTCTCCCAAGCTCTACCCTATCCTCAATCCAGCTTCAGCACGGCGAGGAAAGCTTTCTGCGGCACTTCGACGTTACCAATCTGCTTCATGCGCTTCTTGCCTTTCTTTTGTTTCTCGAGGAGCTTGCGCTTACGGCTCACGTCGCCTCCGTAACATTTGGCGGTGACGTCCTTGCGCACGGCCTTGATGGTCTCGCGGGCGATGATCTTGGAACCTATGGCGGCTTGTATGGCAATCTCGAATTGCTGCCGGGGGATGAGTTCCTTCAGCTTCTCGCACATGCGGCGCCCCATGTCGTAGGCGTTGTCGACGTGCGTGAGGGTAGAGAGCGCGTCGACCGGTTCGGAGTTGAGCAGGATGTCGAGTTTCACCAATTTGGACGGGCGGAAGCCGTCGGAATGGTAATCGAACGAGGCATAGCCCTTGGAGATGCTCTTCAGCTTGTCGTAGAAGTCGATCACGATCTCGCCCAACGGCATGCGGTAATGCAGTTCCACGCGATTGCCCGAGATATACTCTTGCTTGAGCAGCTCTCCGCGCTTGCCGAGGCATAGCGTCATGATGGAGCCGATGAAATCGGTAGTGGTAATGATGGAAGCCTTGATGTAGGGTTCCTCGATGTGGTCGATGAGTGTGGGGTCGGGCATGCCTCCGGGATTGTGCACCTCCTTCACCTCGCCGTGCTTGTCGTACACGAGATAGGAGACGTTGGGCACGGTGGTGATGACGTCCATGTCGAACTCCCGGTCGAGCCGCTCCTGCACGATCTCCATGTGGAGCAGACCGAGGAAGCCGCAACGGAAGCCAAAGCCGAGGGCGAGCGACGATTCGGGCTGGAAGGTGAGCGAGGCGTCGTTGAGCTGTAGCTTCTCGAGCGAGGAGCGCAGGTTCTCGAAATCTTCCGCCTCGATGGGGTACACGCCGGCAAACACCATGGGTTTCACTTCTTCGAAACCGTCGATGGCCCGTTCGCAGGGGCGGGCGATGTGGGTGATGGTGTCGCCCACCTTCACCTCCTTGGACGACTTGATGCCCGAGATGATGTATCCCACGTCGCCCGTGCGCAGCTCCCCCCGGGGCGAGAGCTGCATCTTGAGCACGCCCACTTCGTCGGCCACGTACTCCTTGCCTGTATTGAAGAACTTCACCTTGTCGCCCGTGCGTATCGTGCCGTTCTCTATCTTGAAGTATGCGATGATGCCTCGGAACGAGTTGAACACGGAGTCGAAGATGAGCGCCTGCAACGGTGCGTCATCGTCGCCCTCGGGGGCGGGTATCCGCTCTATCACGGCGGCCACGATCTGCTCGACACCCATACCCGTCTTTCCGGAAGCGCGGATAATCTCGTCGCGTCGGCATCCCAGCAGCTCCACGATCTCGTCCTCCACCTTGTCGGGCATGGCGCTGGGCATGTCGCACTTGTTGATGACGGGAACGATCTCGAGGTCGTGCTCGATGGCCATATAGAGGTTGGAGATGGTTTGCGCCTGCACGCCCTGTGTAGCGTCGACGACGAGCAGCGCCCCTTCGCAGGCGGCGATGGAGCGCGACACCTCGTACGAGAAGTCGACGTGTCCCGGCGTGTCGATCAGGTTCAGCGTGTAGTTCTCGCCCTGGTAGGCGTACTCCATCTGTATGGCGTGGCTTTTGATGGTGATTCCCCTCTCCTTCTCCAGCTCCATGTCGTCCAGGATCTGTCCGGTAGCCACTTGCACGGTCTTGGTGAACTCGAGTAGGCGGTCGGCCAGCGTGGACTTGCCGTGGTCGATGTGGGCGATGATGCAAAAGTTGCGTATATTCCTCATGCTTGAATGAATGTAGTCTTTTTGTTTGGAAACCGTTCCCGGCTTTCGGACGCGAAGATACGTAAATGTCGGGGACAAAAAAAATGCGTCAATCACATTAGGCAATGGATAGACGCATTTTTTGTTTAGTTTGGCGGGTCTCTTAGATCAGCTTGATGAAGAGTTCGCTTTCGATTTCTTCTACGGAGAGCTTGTCTTCTCTCAACAACCAGCCAAGGCCGAGGAACAAGTCCTTATCTACCAGTTTGGTGGCTTTCTTCAGTTGCTTGGCAGTCATACCTTCTGTTCCGTTCAGTGCGTTCCAGATTTGTCCGGCCACGCTACCTGCTTTTTCCTTAAACATTTGCTTTAAGAATATTAGTTAGACATGTTTAGTCGGTTGGTCTGGGAGGACTTCCCGACATCATTTCGGGGGCAAAGATACTCATTTTTATGTTATACAGCACATTATTCCCTACTTTTTAATAGAAATGTCACTAATTTAAGCCCTTCTACCTGCTATTGAGGGTGTTGGGGCACTCCTCGACGCTCATTTTTCAATGCTCAATTTCTAATTTCTACCAGCATCGGGCAGTGGTCGGAGTGTACGGCTTCGCCCAGGATGCGCGCTTGCGTCAGTTGGGTACGCAGCGATTCGGTGGCCATGCAGTAGTCTATCCGCCAGCCTTTATTCTTGGCGCGCGAATTGAAACGGTAACTCCACCAGGTGTATTCCTGCGTCTCGGGATGCAGGGTGCGGAAGGAGTCGACGAATCCGGCGTCGAGGAAGCGGGTCATCCATTCGCGCTCCTCGGGGAGGAATCCGCTGTTGGTGGCGTTACGAACGGGATCGTGTATGTCGATGGCCTCGTGGCAGATGTTGTAGTCGCCGCAGAGCAGGAGGTTGGGACGCGTGCGCCGCAGCTCGGTGACGTAGCGCTGGAAATCTTCCAGCCACACCATCTTGAAGGCTTGACGTTCGTCGCCGCTCGTTCCCGAGGGATGGTAGACGCTTACCACGGAGAGGTCGCCATAGTCGGCGCGGATGAAACGTCCCTCGTTGTCGTACGCCTCCATGCCCATGCCATATTCAACATGGTCGGGTTCGCGCCTGGTGAGGATGGCTACGCCGCTATATCCTTTCTTCCGCGCCGAGTAGAGGTAGGCCCGGTAGCCCAACGCCTCGAACGCCTCGGCGGGATACTGGTCGGGCTGCAATTTCGTCTCTTGCAGGCAGAGCACGTCGGGACTTTCCGCGGACAGCCACTCGGGCAAGCCCTTGGCGACGGCCGCCCGGAGGCCGTTCACGTTATAGGTAATCACTTTCATATCGCTTTCTTCTTCTCCTTTTGTCTCCTTATTAACTCTCAAACAGTAGCATGATGTTCAGTATGGTCACCACGGCGGCTATGGTGTAGAGTACGCAGGTGTTCCAACGGCTGTTGGCATATTGCCCCATCACTCGCTTGGACGAAGTTAGCCCCACTTGCAAGAAGACGGTGAACGGCAACTGTATGCTCAGTATCATTTGCGAGATAATCAGCCCCCGGAAAGGGTCGCCGATGAAGAAGATGAGCAACAGCGCCACGCCCAGCGAAAGCACGATGCCCACCTGCGAGTGGATGTCCTTGATGTGGTACGATTCGCCAAAGATGCCCGAGAAAATAGATCCTGCCGCCATGCCACTCGTGATGGTCGACGAGATGCCCGCCATGAGCAAGGCCAAGGCAAAGACGATGGCGGCATTGTTGCCCAGCAATGGTTCCAGCAACGATTTGGCCTGTTGCAGCTCCTCCACGTGGATGCCGCTTTTGAAGAAGGTGGCGGCAGCCAGCAGGATCATGGCGCTGTTGATGGCCCATCCGGCGATCATGGAGAAGAGCGTGTCGAACAGCTCGTACTTCAGCACCCGCTTGATGGAGGCGTCGTCCTTCTTGTTGTATTCGTGGCTCTGTATCACCTCCGAATGCAGGAAGAGATTGTGGGGCATCACCACGGCGCCCAGCACGCTCATGATAATGAGCATGCTGCCTTGGGGAAACGATGGCACCACCCAGCCCCGCGCGGCCAATGGCCAATCGACCTCCACGAGGAACAGCTCGTAGATGAACGAGAGGCCGATGACGGAAACGAAAGCGATGATGGAACGCTCGATACGCTTGTACGAGTTGGTGAAGAGCATGATGACCACGAAAGCCGTGGTAAGCACCGCCCCCCACACGATGGGAATGCCGAAAAGCATCTGCAAGGCTATGGCGCCTCCGAGGATTTCCGCCAACGAGGTGGAGATGGAGGCCAGCACAGCCGTGCCGAGAATGGGACGCGACACCCACGCCGGAGCGTACTTCGTGGCCGCCTCGGAAAGGCAAAGCCCCGTCACGATACCCAGGTGCGCCACGTTGTGTTGCAGCACGATGAGCATGATGGTGGAGAGTGTCACTACCCAAAGCAACGCGTAGCCGAACTCGGATCCGGCGGCGAAGTTGGACGCCCAGTTGCCCGGATCGATAAAGCCGACTGTCACCAGCAGCCCCGGACCGATATGCCTGAAGATGTCCAGTCCGCCCAGGTACCGCTTGTGGTTACGGCTCTTGAAGTCCTTATAGAGATTCTTCACTCCTCTTCGGGCTTCATGTTGGTGTACACCGTCTGCACGTCGTCGAAGTCCTCGAGGCGTTCGGTCATCTTGTCGATGGTTTCGCGTTGCTCGGGCGTGACGTCCTTGAGGTCGTTGGGGATATAGGTGAAGTCGCCTCCCACGTCCTCGAATCCACTCTCCTCGAGGTGTTTCTGTATGGCGGCGTAGCTCTTCGGGTCGCCGTAGATGGTGATGGTTCCTTCCTCGTCGTCCTCGTCGTATTCGTCCTCCACGTTGTAGTCGATGAGGTCGAGGATGAGTTCCTCCATGTCGATGCCTTCTTTCTTCTTGAAGGTGAACACGCATTTATGGTCGAACAGGAACGCCAGCGATCCCATGGTGCCGAGGTTGCCGCCAAATTTGTTGAATACCGAGCGCACGTCGGCCACGGTGCGGGTGGGATTGTCGGTGAGTGTATCGACGAATACCGCCACGCCATGGGGGCCGTAACCCTCGTACGTCATGCTCTTGTATTCGCTCTGGTCCTTGCCCATCGCGTTCTTGATGGCGCGCTCGATGTTGTCCTTGGGCATGTTCTCGCGCTTGCAGGTGGCGATGACCGACCTCAGCGTGGGGTTGTTCTCTACATCCGGGCCGCCAGCCTTTACGGCGATGGCGATATGCTTGCCCAACTTGGTAAATGTCTTGGCCATGTGGCCCCACCTCTTGAGTTTGGAGGCTTTCCTATATTCAAATGCTCTTCCCATTGGATTTGTTTTTAAAAAGTAGTCAGGTCGTCGGATCCGACCACCTTGACCACTATATCATTATTATAATTCTATTCTACTTGACGGCTTAACTTCTCCTCATCGCAGCTTCGCGCCCAGCCTCTCCTCGAGGTTTTTCACCAAGCGTGCCATAATCTTGTCGATGGTCTTGTCTTGCAGCGTCTGGCTGTCGTCCTGGAGCAGGAAGCTCACGGCATACGATTTCTTGCCGGCTTCGAGGTTCTTGCCTTCGTACACGTCGAAGAGGGTGACTTCGCGGAGAAGTTTACGCTCTGTCTCGTAGGCGATTTTCTCGATTTCGCCGAAAAGGACAGCCTTGTCCACCAACAGGGCGAGGTCTCGCCGCACGGCGGGAAACTTCGTCAGCTCGCGGTAGCTCACTTTGTTGGCCCTCGTGACTTTCGCCAACGCGTTCCAGTCCAGCTCGGCGAAGTACACTTCGTGGTCGATGTCGAACGCTTTCCTCAGCTTCTTTGTCACTGTCCCGAAGGCTGCCAGGCGTTTCCCTCCCCGGGTGCTCAGGGTGAGGGCCGAAGCGAAGATGTCGTCGGTAAGGCTTTCGATGACCAATGCCCGGGTGTCGAGGCCGAGACGTCGAAGGATATTCTCCACGTACGCCTTCAGCTCGTAGACACTGCTCTCCTCGTCGGGATGCGCCCACGAATTGGACACCCGTTTGCCGGTGAGCCACAGGCCGAGGTGATACCTCTCGGAGTAGGCGGCGAGTATCTTCTCGGGATTCTTGCGGTGGGCATCGAAGAAGTAGCAGTTGCCGAACTCGAAGAAACGCAGGTCGGCGTTCTGCCTATTGGCGTTGTGGGCAATGCTTTCCAGTCCGCCGAAGAGCAATGTCTGCCTCATGCTGTTGAGGTCGGCGCTTAGGGGATTCATCAGTGTCACCAAGCGTTGTGGCGGATAGGCCGTCATGCCGTCGTAGTAGGCGGCACGGGTCAGTGAGTTGTTCAGGATCTCGTTGAATCCGCATCCCACCAATTGCTCGGCCACGAGGTTTTGCAGCTTGTTCGACTTGTCGTTCTCGCCCTTTGTGGTGAGGCTCGACTTCAGCGTGGTGGGGATCTCCACATTATTATATCCGTAGATGCGTAGGATGTCCTCCACCACGTCGCAGTCGCGTTGCACGTCTACCCTGTAGGGAGGCACGGCGAGCGTCAGTCCGTCGGCCGTCTCGTGTAGTATCTTCATCTCGAGGCTGGCGACGATCGCCTTGACGGTCTCCTCCGGAATCGTTTTGCCCACCAGGGAGCGCACCTTCTGGTAGGCCAGCTCTACGATGAAGTCTTGCGGCGGGTCGGCGCACACGTCCTTGATCTCCGACGAGATTGTTCCGCCCGCCAGCTCTTTCACCATCAGGGCGGCCAGCTTGAGGCAGTAGATGACGCCATTGGGGTCGATGCCCCGCTCGAAGCGGAACGAGGCGTCGGTGTTCAGCCCATGCCGACGCGCTGTCTTGCGCACCCATGTAGGATGGAAGTAGGCACTCTCGATGAACACTTCGGTGGTGGCTTCGGTCGATCCCGAGTCCTGCCCGCCGAACACGCCGGCGATGCACATCGGTCCCTCGGCGTCGCAGATCATCAGGTCGCGTTCGTCGAGCTTGCGTTCCACGCCGTCGAGCGTGACGAACGGAGTTCCCGAGGGCATCGTTCTCACCACCACCTCTCCGCCACGTATCTTCGCCGCGTCGAAGCAGTGCAGGGGTTGCCCAAAGGCGTGCACGATGTAATTGGTAATGTCCACCACGTTGTTTATCGGGCGCAGTCCGATGACACGTAATTTATCTTGTAGCCATTGGGGGCTTTCGCCTACAGTGACACCCTTCACCGTCACCCCGGCGTAGCGGGGGCAAGCTTCGGCATTTCGCACCGTCACGGGGATGTCGAGGTCATGATTGTCCGTCTTGAAGATGTCTACCGACGGGCGGCGCAACGTGGCCTGGTGTCCGTGGCTCGAGAGGTAGGCGTAGAGGTCGCGCGCCACGCCGTAGTGTGAGCAGGCGTCGGCGCGGTTGGGTGTGATGTCCACCTCGAGCACGTAGTCGCTCTTCACGCCGTAGTATTCCTTGGCGGGCGTTCCTATGCGGGCGTCGTCGGGCAGTACGATGATGCCGGCATGGTCGGTACCGATGCCTATCTCGTCCTCGGCACATATCATGCCGTACGATTCCACGCCTCGTATCTTCGATTTTTTGATGGTGAAACTTTCGTCTCCGCTATACAGCGTAGTACCGATAGTGGCTACGATCACCTTTTGCCCGGCCGTTACGTTTGGCGCTCCGCAGACGATCTGCGCAGGTTCTCCACCCTGTCCCAAGTCGACGGTGGTGACGTGCAAATGGTCGGAGTTGGGATGTTCCGCGCAGGTGAGCACCTGCCCTACGACGAGTCCCTCCAGTCCTCCTTTGATGGTCTGCGCTTCTTCCACTCCACCTGTCTCCAGTCCGATGGAGGTCAGCGCGTCTGCCGTTTCTTCTGGCGTCAGGTCGAAGTCGACGTACTCTTTCAGCCAGTTATAAGAGATGTTCATATTCTCTGGGGTTTTATTGTTGCTTCTTCAGAAAGTGTCGCGAAGGTAATAAGATTTTTATAGAAACGAAGGATTTGGACTGAAGAAAATGCAGAAACGCACGCTTCAGCGATAACGTGCGAAATAGAGCCAGTCCACCACTACCCCATTCTTGATTGCCGCTCGCGGGAGGACAGCTTCGCGCACGAATCCCGCCTTTCGCAACACGCGCTGGGAGGCGATGTTGAAATCGAACACCGAGGCATAAAGGCGCTCGATGGGGAAATGGGCAAAGGCGTAGGCCGACATTTGCTTGATGGCCTCGGTCGTGATGCCTCGGTTCCAATAAGCTTCGCCGATGAAGAAGCCGATTTCGGCGGAAACACGCTCCACGCCATCGTGCAGCGTGATGCCGATGCTGCCCACAGCTTCGCCGTCGACCTCTATGGCCTTGTCGACGGACGGACGGGGTTTCCGCGTCACCATCTGGATGAATAGCTCGGCGTCCCGCTCGGTATAAGGATACGGGAATCCGTCGCGCAGGTTGTTCCAGACGTGAATGTTGTTGGCATGTCGGGCCAGGGAGGCGACATCCGTCAATCGCCAGTCGCGTAGGATGGGGTCTGCCATGGAGTACGGTTGTCAGTAGGTTATCTTGAGTACTTTTCCACCGTATCCGCCGATGCGGAGATCGGTAGCTTTGTAGGGCAGCAGGCTGACGGTCTCTTTCGCGTCTGTCAGCAAGTCGGTGGCCGCGGCAAATTCCGTTTGCGGAATCTGCAGGAAATCGAAAGCGTGCGACGGCAGGTTGATTGCCACGTCGACGGGCTGGGGGTCGAAGTTGACGACGATGAATAGCAGCTCGTTCTTGTAACGCCGCATGAAGGCGTATTGCCGATGCTCGTTGAAGCGCCAGCCACCCAGGTTGACATACATCAGGTCGAAGAAATCGCCTCGGGCGATGGCCTCCTCCCCGTTGCATATCGTCAGTACCCGCTGGTAGATGGCGCGGAGGCGCTTCTGATCACCGGTGAGTGCCTTGCCGTCGAAGCGTCCGCCATTGCGCCAGCGACGCATGGCATCCACGCTCCAGTAGTCGAAGATGGTGGTACGCCCGTCGTATCCGCTGAAGCCCTCATTGTCCATGCCCGCCTCGCCCAATTCTTGCCCGAAGTAGATCATCATGGGGTTAGTGTTCATGCAGGCGGCGACGATGAGCGCGGGGATGGCCTTGCGCGGATCGGTAGCGAAGAAGCTGGAGGCTATGCGTTGCTCGTCGTGGTTCTCGAGGAAGTTCAGCATCCGCCGTTCCATGCCGCCCAGACTCTGCCAGCAGCGGGTGATGGCGGTAGCCGAGGCGTATCCACAGGTCACGTTGCGCAAGGTGTCGTACAGTCCCACCTTATCATATAGGTAATCGAACGCGCCGCGCTCGAGGTAGTCGCGATACTGTGCGGGATTGTACACCTCGGCGATGAAGAGGATGTCGGGTCGCGTGCGCTTCACCTGCGGGATGGCCCATGCCCAGAACTCCACGGGCACCATCTCGGCCATATCGCAACGGAAGCCATCCACGCCCTTGGCCGTCCAGAAAAGGAGGATATCGAGCATCTTCCGCCACGTGTCGGGCGTGGGGTCGAAATGGTGGGCGCCTCCGTTGGTGTAGTCCACGCCGTAGTTCAGCTTCACCGTCTCGTACCAGTCGGTGATGTTGGGTATGGCGTCGAAGCGGTCGTTGCCCGTAGCCTTGGCGGGAAACTCACGGTAGGGTTCGGCGGCGGCGCCTTTCATGTCGAATTGCGCCCGCAGTTCCGTCCCGGGGATGTAGTAGAAGTTGTTGTTGGCGGCGAAAGCTACCGTCGTGTCGTCGCCCGCGCCCAAAGCGACGGTGCCTGCGGGCTGCGCGTCGGGACGATATTGGCGGGCCACGTGGTTGGGCACGAAGTCGATGATCGCCTTCATCCCCGCGCGGCGCGTGCGTCGCAACAGGCTTTCGAACTCTTTCATACGTCGGGGCACGTCCACGGCGAGGTCGGGATCCACGTCGTAGTAGTCCTTGATGGCATACGGCGAGCCTGCCTTTCCCTTCACCATGGCGGGATGGTCGGCGGCGATGCCATAGGCGGAGTAATCGGTCTGCGTGGCATGTTCGATGATGCCCGTGTACCACACGTGCGTGGCGCCCAGCTTCCTGATCTCGCCCAATGCCTTGAGGGTGAAGTCGGCCATCTTGCCGCATCCATTCTCGGCGATGTCGCCGGCGTACATGCGGCGGTTGCTGTCGTTGCCAAACAGCCGGGGCATCACTTGATAGATGATGATTTTCCGCGGCGGTGTCTCTTTCCCTACCTTATTTATATAGGTATCGGTCGTTGTTTTCATATCGTTGTTCATCGTTATTTTCATATTGTTATTCCGTCGTCATTTCCATATTGTCCCTTTTTCGGCCAGCAATCTGTCTATCACCTCGTTGGCGGCGTTGTATCCTTGCTCGAATATCTCCTCCGCCTTCTCCAGCTCGGTGTTGCTGTATCCGTACAGATTGTAGGGTTCGATCAGCAGGTCACACCGTTCGGTGGCGGGCAGCGTGTTGGCTCGTAGCATGAAGTGGAACGACCGCATGGCGATGCTGATGATATTCTTCTTGTAGGCGTCGGCCATGAGTGGGCTGACGTTCACCGCCACTACCCTCTCGCAACTCTTGCGAAGTACGGCCACGGGGAGGTTCATCAGCACGCCGCCGTCCACGTAGTTCACGCCGTCGATGTTGATTGGCGCGAAGATCACGGGCATGCTGCACGATGCCGCCACACGTGGGGCGATGGCTCCTTTGCGGAAGTGCGTCACCCGTCCGTGGTCGAAGTCGGTGGCGGTGACGATGAGCGGAATCTTCAGTTCCTCGAGATTCTTCGCCTTAAGGTTGCTCTCCAGGAATTCCACCAGCTCGCTAAGGTCGAACAGCCCTTTCTTGGGAATCACCCAGTTGGTAAGGTCCCGAAACTTATGTCCCGAGAAGAAGTCGAGCACCTTGTATGGTTCGTTGCCGTCGGCATAGAACACGGAAGCCAGCGCGCCGGCGCTCACCCCCGCGATGATGTCGGGCTTGACGTTGTATTCCAACAACGCCTGCATCACTCCCAAGTGCGCGAAGCCCTTGATGAAACCGCCGCTCAGTGCGTATCCCACCGGGTACTTCTTTCCGCCCCCGCCTCTCGCTATCTCGTTTCTATCACGATTAATTATTTCGTTCATTGCACTATTTCTTATAGTTGGGCACGAAATTAGCAAAAATATCGCGTCTATAGTCGCTAACCACACATTTTTTCCTATCTTTGCACCGCTTTTTGAGGAAAGCTCCTCAAAACAGCGCATCAAAGCCTATCAATCGGGGCATAGCGCAGTCCGGTAGCGCGCCTGCTTTGGGAGCAGGAAGTCGTGGGTTCGAATCCCGCTACCCCGACAACAGATAATCAGCGACTTAGGAGCAAAATCCGAAAGTCGCTGATTTTTTATTTGCACACAATTTGCACAC
>JAISIZ010000082.1 GCA_031261785.1 Mediterranea sp. (in: CFB group bacteria) | reverse complement strand
AAATCTGATTACAACAGCTCGGGCTTTTTTCTCCATTCCCGAAATATGATTACAAAAGCTCGGGCTTTTTTCTCCATTCCCGAAATCTGATTACAAAAGCTCGGGCTTTTTTCTCCATTCCCGAAATCTGATTACAAAAGCCCGAGCTTTTTTCTTCATTCCCGAAATGTGATTACAAAAGCCCGAGCTTTTTTCTTCATTCCCGAAATGTGATTACAAAAGCCCGGGCTTCCAGCTTCTCGCAAATCTGCGATTGACGTTTTTCGCCCTCACAAAACCTTCATGCGGCTTACGCATGGCTTGCCTGGTCTCGCTGTCCGCAAGAAAAGCCAGATGGTCCAATTTCCGTCAACGGAAAACTATCCGTAGGCTATAGCAAGAATTGTACGGAACCGGTGTCAGGAAGAGACACTACGGGTATGCCCGCTCGCTGGCACTCCAGTGCCAGCCGCCGCCGTCGCCATTCGGGCAAGGAGCCGTCGAGCACCAGGCAGGCGGGCGTGAAAAGGCGTGCCAGTTCGTCCAATCGTTCGTCGCAATCGCGACAGACGTAGAGGTAATCGACAGGCAGTGGCACGGGAGCGGTCCTGTCGCGCCAGCCTCCATCGGCCACCATCGCCACGCGGTATTTGCCGAACGAGAAGATTCGTTCGTGCCCCTCGGCGGGTGGAAGCAAGTGATGATGCCGCCAATAGCCCGACATGGCACGTTCCAGCCGTCGCTTGTCGGGCAAGCTGTCGGCATACACCAGTCGGCTGTTCCCACCGATGCCGACGCAGTGTATAGCCGGACAATCCCGCACGTTGTAGAACGTAAGCGAGGGCCGCGGCTCATCGACTTTATACATCACGATATGGAAAGCCAGCAGCGACCAGCATGTGAGCAGCGCCAGGCAGAGATGCCTCCCCTGTCTGCCACGCAGATAGAAATAGGCGAACGAGAGAAAGGCGTATATACCCGCCACCTCCAAGGGATAAATCCAAAGGCCGTCCAGCGAGGCGTGAGGCAGATGTCCCACCCAACGCACGAAACCGTTCATCAGGTCGATCAGCCAACACACGGCACCGGCCAGCGCTCCTTGCGCCCAGGCCCATGGCGTGAGCGCCAGCAAAACGACGGACAGATAGAGAATGAGGGAAATCAAGGGGATGACTACCAAGTTGGACAATAGGAAATAGGTGGGAAAGCCCGAGAAGTAGTACGCCACCAACGGAGCCGTCCCCACTTGCGCCGCCACCGACACGCCAATCAAGCCACCGACATAGGCACCCGCCTTTCCCTTGAAAGGCCATCGTCGATAGAGTGGGCCATACAGCCACAGGATGGAGGCCACCGCAACGAACGAGAGCTGGAATCCCACATCGAACAGCCACGACGGGCGAACGAGCAACATCAGCCAGGCCGTGGCCGCCAAGGTGTTCAGGCTCGTGGTCTCCCTCCCCGACACCTCCGCCAACGCCAGCAGCGAGAACATGCAGGACGAGCGGACCACCGAGGGTGACAAGCCCGTGAAGAAAGCGAACGCCCACAACCCAACCAATAACAGGAACGCACGGAGGCACCGACCCCCTACTCCCCGTTCGGCCAACGGACGAAGCAGGAGAAGAAACAACGCATACAAAAGCCCTACGTGCAATCCCGACAACGCCAGGATGTGGCTTACGCCAGCCGTGGAGTAGCTGTCGCGGACGGATTCGTCCAGCTCTGTTTTGTCGCCTACGGTCAGGGCGGAGAGCACGCCCAACGCCTCATCCCGGAAGCCCAGTCGCCGGTAGAGCGACACCACCTTGTCCCGATAATCCCTCGCCACCCCCCGAAGCGAGACGACAGATGACGCGGAGAGCCGCGTCCAACGACCGGCCGCCACGTAGCCCGTGGCACTCACACCTTGAAGGCGGAGGTAACGGGCATAGTCGAACTCATCGAAATTATGGCTGTTCGAGGGAGGAGCCAGACGGACGGATACCAGCAACTCGCATCCCGCCGTCAGCCGTTCCGCCGCCGAATCGCGTTCCATATAGAGAATCACGTCGCGCTTCGCCGGACTGGCGACGGTAGCCCGGCAGAGGAATGTGCGCTCCTTGGCCTCAGGCGGAGCCGTCAGCGACACCCGATAGACATTCTCGCCCCCGGGGAAAGAAAACTCCGTCGCCCTCCGCTGCCACGACATACCCGCCCACCCGCCAGCGAAGCAGAACAGCGTGACCGCCGCGCCGAAAAGCCAGCGGCGGGAGTAGCGCACGGTGGGATAGAACAACACCAAAAGGAGTGCCGAGAGCGCCAACAACGCCACGGCATAAGGAAGCCCCGACGAATCCGGGAGAGAATCGCCGAGAAGGATGCCCGCCACCCCGGGGAGGAGCAGACGCGGAAACGGGTATAGATGAAGGTAAGAGGCGTTCACGAAGCCCCGGGCGAAGGATTAGAGCGCGTGCAATTGGCGGATCATCTCCGTCGGGTCGGCGGCCTTGAACACCGCGCTCCCGGCAACCAACACATCGGCTCCGGCCTCCACCAGACGAGCACCGGTCTCCAGGTTCACCCCGCCGTCCACTTCGATCAACGCCTTCGACCCCGTTCGTTCGATCAGCGCGCGCAGCTGGCGCACTTTCTCCACCGAGTGGTCGATGAACCGCTGTCCGCCAAAGCCGGGGTTGACGCTCATCACGAGTACCATGTACACGTCGCGTATGATATCCTCCAGCAGGCATACCGGCGTAGCGGGGTTGATGGTCACCACAGGTTCCATACCTGCCTCGCGGATTTGCTGCACCACCCGGTGCAAGTGCGGGCAGGCTTCGTAGTGCACGTTCATGGTGTGCGCGCCCAGCGCCTTCACCTCGTCGATGAATTTCTCGGGGCGAACGATCATCAGGTGCACGTCTAAGGGCTTCTCGCTCAGCTGGGCCACGTACTTCAGCACGGGGAAGCCAAACGAGATGTTGGGCACGAACACGCCGTCCATTACGTCGATGTGCAGCCATTGTGCCTCGCTGCGGTTCACCATCTCGATATCCCGGGCCAGGTATCCGAAGTCGGCCGAGAGGATGGATGGGGCTATGATCGGTTTCTTATCCATTGTGTAGTATCTCCTTTATTCAATATTATTATTTCATTTGGTATGCTTCCGTGAGGCGGAAGCCGCGGAGCAGCTCCTCCGTCGTGAGGCGTTTCTTGCCCGGCAGTTGAAGGGAGCGGATGGCGACGAATCCGTCGGGCACGGCCACCTCGAGCCGTCGCTTGCCGTCGGTCACGATGGTGCCGGGCGAGAGCTGGTGCGTAGCCGACAGTTTCTCACTCTCGAATATCTTCACCACGGTGGCCTCTCCCTCGGGGCTGACCAATTCGCTCCATGCCGCCGGATGTGGCGACAATCCGCGGATGAAGTCGTACACTCGTTTCACGGGCAGGTTCCAGTCTATGCGGCAAGTCTCCTTGAAGATCTTCGGGGCGGGACACAGTTCGCCCTCCACCGCCATGGTCTCTTGCGGGATGGAGTTCACGCTGTCGGCGAGAATGGCCTCCACCGTCTCCACCACGAGGTCGGCGCCCAGCAGCATCAGCTTGTCGTGCACCACTTCGGCGTTGTCGGTATCGGCGATGGGGACATGTACCTGTTGTATCACCTCGCCCGTGTCGATGTCGTGGCTGAGGAAAAAGGTGGTGACTCCCGTCTCCGTCTCGCCGTTGATGACGGCCCAGTTGATGGGCGCGGCGCCTCGGTACCGCGGTAAGAGGGAGGCGTGCAGGTTGAAGGTGCCCAGTCGGGGCATGGCCCACACCACCTCGGGCAACATGCGGAAGGCAACCACGATCTGCAGGTCGGCTTCCCACGCACGCAAGGCCCGCACGAAATCCTCGTCCTTCAGCCGCTCGGGCTGGAGCAGGGGCAGGTCGTGTTCCAGGGCGTACAGCTTCACGGGCGAGTATTGTATCTTGTGCCCGCGCCCGGCGGGCTTGTCGGGCATGGTGATGACACCCACCACCCGGTAGCCGCCCTCCACCAGCCGTCGCAGCGGCTCCACGGCGAAATGGGGCGTGCCCATGTACACGATGCGTAAATCTTCTTTCTTCATCATAGTGTCTTAGTCTTCCGAGAAGTGCACCAGCACTTGCCGGTACGAGTTGAATATCTTCGACTTGGAGACAAAGCCTTTGTAGTGCCCCGACGTGTCGACCACCGGCAGGTTCCAGGCCTTGGTGTCGTCGAACGTCTTCATCACTTGCTCCATGTTCTCCGTGTCGTACACCTTGGCGGGCGCCGAACTCATGAGCTTCCTCACCGTGAACCGGTGGTACAGCTCCTGGCGGAACATGATGTTACGGATGTCGTCCAGCAAGACGATGCCCAGCAATACACCGGTCTGTGTGTCCGTCACCGGGAAGATGTTGCGGCGCGAGGTAGAGATGGATTTCACCAGCTCGCCCAGCTCCATCTCGGGATGCACCACCGTGAAGTCGGTCTCCACCACGTTCTCCATCCGCATCAGCGTCAGCACCGCCTTGTCCTTGTGGTGGGTGATCAGCTCGCCCTTCTTGGCCAAGCGCATGGAGTAGATACTGTGCGGCTCGAAGGCGATGATGGTGAGGTACGAGCTGACGGAGACAATCATGAGCGGCAGGAAAAGGTCGTAACCTCCCGTCAGCTCGGCGATGAGGAACACGCCCAGCAACGGGGCGTGCATGATGCCCGCCATCACGCCCGCCATGCCCAGCAGGGCGAAGTTCTTCTCTTGCAGGCCGGTGTCGAGGAAAGAGTAGTCGTTGATGAAATGCGAGAAGATGAACCCTCCGATGCAGCCCAGGTAGAGCGCGGGAGCGAATATACCGCCGCATCCGCCGCCGCCGTTGGTGGCGCTGGAGGCGAACACCTTGAGCAACAGGATGAGCGCGAGGTACACCAGCAGCATATTGTCGTGCCCGTAGAAGAAGGAGTTGTTCATCACCGTGTCCCACCCCGCGGTGCCCGTCTCGTTGAGCAGCAGCCCGATGGTATCGTATCCCTCGCCGTAGAGCGGCGGGAAGAGGAAGATGAGCACGCTCAGTATGGCACCTCCGAAGGCCAGCTTCTTGTAGGGATTGTCGAGCTTCCCGAAGATGTTCTCGATGAAGCTCATGGCCCGGGTGAAGTAGAGGGAGACAAGTCCGCAGAAGATGCCCAGCAGGATGACGTAGGGGATGCGGTCCAGCTCGAACGGATGGTCGAGGTGAAACTTGAACATGGCGTCCATGCCCATGAAGATGTAGGAGACGGTGGCCGCCGTCACGCCCGTGATCATCAGGGGCAACAGGGAGGTCATGGTGAGGTCGATCATCAGCACCTCAAGCGTGAACATCAGTCCCGCGATGGGTGCCTTGAAGATGGCGGCGATGGCGCCCGTGGCGCCGCAGCCCAGCAGGAGCATCAGCGTGCGGTGATCCATCTTGAACAGGCTCCCGAGGTTCGAGCCGATGGCCGAGCCGGTGAGCACGATGGGCGCCTCGGCTCCCACCGATCCGCCGAAGCCGATGGTGATGGCGCTGGCGATGGTGGACGACCAGATGTTGTGCCGCTTGATGCGTCCTTGCCGCCTGGAGATGGCGTAGAGTATCTTAGTGACACCGTGGCTGATGTCGTCGCGTACGATGTTGCGCACGAACCATCCCGCCAGGAAGATACCTACCACGGGGTAGACTAAGTAGAGGTAGTTGGCGCTCGTGGCCTGGAAGTTCCGCGTCAGGAAGTTCTCTATCTCGTGAATCAGGAATTTGAGCACCAGCGTGGCCAGCGCGGTGAAGATGCCCACGAGGAAGCTCAGCACCAGGATGAATTTCTTCTCGCTGATGTTCTCCTCCCGCCACTTCAGGCAGCGGTGGAGCAGGCTTACTTTTTCGTCTTTGTCCTGCTGCTTCGTCATTCCCTTATAATTTGAACGGTTCCCCCCAGGCCGAGCTTGATGACGCTCGAGGGTTTCGGTCGGCTCATCTCATCCTGGCGGTAGCCTACGATGTAGTCCACCGCGAATTTTATCTCGTCGCTAATTTCGCTGAAGTTGGCCGCCCCGGGTTGTCCGCTGACGTTGGCCGAGGTAGAGACGATGGCTTTGCGGAATCGTTGGCAAAGGGCTTTGGAGAATTGCTCCGAGGTGACGCGTATGCCTACGCTACCGTCTTCGGCCAGCAGCGCGGGCGCCAGGTTGCGCGCCCCGGGATAGATGATGGTGAGCGGCTTGTCGGCCAGCTCGACCAGGTCCCATGCCACGGCGGGCACGTCGCTCACATAGAAATCCACTTTCACCGGCGAGTCCACCAGTACCAGCATAGCCTTGCTGTCGGCACGCCGCTTTATTTCGTACACCCGGCGTACAGCATCGTCGTTAGTCGCGTCACAGCCTATCCCCCACACCGTATCGGTGGGATAGAGAATGACGCCTCCGTCATTCATCACCCGACAGGCTTTCTTAATGTCTTCAATCATTTCTTGTCTATTTCCATTCAGAATGAGCGCAAAAGTACTACTTTTGCAAAGGAATTCAAAAATATTAGAAGATAAACCATGGAAGAAAACGTATTTCACCACGTCCTGCCCATACAGCTGCGCTTCAACGACGTGGACAAATTCGGCCACGTCAACAATACCGTATACTTTTCCTTCTACGATTTGGGGAAGACGGAATACTTCGCCTCTGTCTGCCGGCGGGTAGACTGGAACAGGACGGGCATCGTGGTAGTGCACATCGAGGCCGACTTCATCGAGCAGATTTTCGCGTCCGACCACATCGCCGTGCGAACGGCGGTTTGCGAGATCGGGACCAAGAGTTTCCAGCTCCTCCAGCAAGTGATCGACACCAAGAGCGGACGGGTAAAGTGCGTCTGCCGCTCGGTGATGGTGACGTTCGACCTCGAGCGCCACGAGACGATTCCCCTGCCCGAAGAGTGGGTCGCCGACATCTGCGAGTACGAGGGACGCGACTTGCGGAAGAAGAAAAGATAGGATGCCTGAAAGATTAAGAAAGCGTCAGAGAAAGTTTTTATAAAGCTACTCAATCGTCAAGCTCCTCCCTTTGGGATATTTCACGCGGTAGCGCAGCGGGAGGTCGCGTTGCTCGCCGGGACGTAGCGTGAGCGGCCAGCTCACGATGCCTTTTTCGGCGTTGAGCGTTCCTCCACCCATCTCCTCGGCGGTGACGGTGATGTCGCCGTTGCGCGACACGGGGAGTTGGTCGTACACGGTGATGTTGACGGGTTCCTGCCGGCCGTTGCGCACGCTGATCTTCCAGGCGATGGTCTGCGTCTGGTCGCGGCCTATAAATTGCCGCGTGGTGTTCGACTTCTCCTTGACGCGTTGCACCGCGATGCGCCGGTCGCGCCCGAGCGAGAAGGAGAGCGTGTCGGCCTGCTCGCTCACGTTCACGATCGATTTTCCCACGAATGTCTCCTCGAAGTAGACGTTGGCCTCGCCGTCGAGCAAGTTCAAGTTGCCCCAATTGGTGGCGTAGGCCGTGAGGAAGGCGTCCTTGTCGATCTTCGGCGTGCATTGGTAGGCGTACGAGGCGGGCAGCTCGTAATGCCCGATCTCCGCCACCACAGGCTTGTTGTCCGACGCGATGGTATAGGGCAGCTTGATGTCGAACTCGTAGCCTGTTTGCGTCTGCGTCTGCTCCACCTCGAGCGAGGAGGCCAGGTCTTCAACCGCTTCGTCGCGCTTGGGCTTGGCTTTGATTTCGGCTTTCCGGGGGCTGGCGTTTTGCGAGGCGCTGTAGGCCACCACCACGACTTCGTCCAACTGCACCTGATCCTCCTTCAACGTCACGTTCATCATATTCCCTTGTATGGGATAGGTCTGCGTCAGGTAACCTATATAGGAGAATTGTATTGTCTTGGCATTGGTGGGAAGCGCGAGCGAATAGCGTCCGTTCAGGTCGGTCACCGTCCCGATGGTAGTACCCGGGATGCTCACTGAAGCACCGATGATAGGCTCACGCTGTTCGTCCATCACCACTCCCGACACGCCACCGCCCACAGCACCCACGTTGTATCGCGGAGGCTCCAGCCCGTAGTCGAGCCAATAGGTGGAAAGCTGGGGTGCCACGTTGCCTATCGACGGGTTGGACGACGAGAGCGTGAGCGCCACGTTCTTCCAGTCCTCGCGGGTATTCTGGAAGATATTGGCCTTGTACACCAGGTCGATGGAGTGAGCCAGTCCCGACGAGCGCACGTCGTACGAGGGGAACCATCGGGCGTTGCTCACGTAGTACGAGATGGTGAACGTCGCCCTCCCGGCCGCCTTCGCGCTGATGCCTACCACGACTTCGCTGAGCGGACGCTCGCGGGTGTCGTTGGTAAGTTGCGCCAATTCACCTTCCGCTTTTCGCCGCTTCTCGGCCAGCGCTCGCGACTTCTCGTCGATGGCCGCGCGGCGGGCGTTGAGGGCGGTCAGCTCGCTGGAGTAGTATGCGCCGATCTCCTTCACGGTAGCGGCCGTGGGTGCCGAATCCTTGCCATTCAGCGCGCAGTTGGCCTTCAGCATCTCCTCCTCGGCCTTGATTTGTTCCAGGGCGCTGGCCTGCGCCTTCTGCTGTTTCGCCAGCCCGTCCAGCTCGGCTTGCAACTGCCGTTGCTTCAGGCTCACCCCCGCCGTGTCGGCGTAGTTGAGCTGACGGTTCACCGAGGTGATGGTCAGTCGTCCCCTGGCGCTCACCTGCACGCTCTTGGCGTCCATATAAGGCGACAGCCCCGTGAACACCAGCGACGAATTGCCCGCCGGAATGTCTACTTGCTTGGTGCGCGTCACCTGCGCTCCGTTGATGAAAATAGTCACTCGTTCGGCCATCGTGCTCACCTTGGTCTGGCCAGCGAGCGGGATCGATAAAAACAAAGACAGGCAGCAGGTTGCCAACAATCGGAAGTGCTCCATACAATTAAGAATTAAGGAAATTAAGAATTAAAAATAGAGAATGAAGAACGAAGAACGAGCCGCGCCAGGGTAATCGTTCTTTATGCGCGGCCCATTCTTCATTCTTAATTCTTCATTTCTCAAGTTTTAGCGCGAATCCCCCGCCGGGTGCCGCATGCACTTTCAGCTTACGGTCCTTGAGGTCGAACTCCTCGCGGCGGTAGTCGTTGCCTTTACGATGGGCGTTGACGCCGTCTCTGAAGAGTGTGGCGTGATACGTTCCCGAATCGAGGAAGGAGCAATCTATTTCCATGTCGCGCGCCGTCCAGTTGGTCAGGCCGCCTACATACCAGGTTGTCCCTTTGCGTCGGGCGGTGATGATGTATTCGCCCATCTCGCCGGCCAGTACACGCGTCTCGTCCCACGTGGTGGGCACCTTGGCGATGAAGTCGGTACATTCGGGTTCGCGCTCGTAGTTGGAAGGCGAATCGCAAAGCATGGAGAAAGGAGAGTCGTACACCATGTACATGCCCAGTTGCCTGCACCGCGTGCCTTGGCTCATCGGTTCCGAGTAGTTGGGCCTGTAGCTATCCTTGGCGGCATTGTGCATCGCGCCCTGCGTGTAGTCCATCGGTCCCGACACTTGGCGGATGAATGGGATGGTCACTTCGTACGTCACCTGGTCGTGCGTAGCGGGTACCCATTTCAGTTGTTCCAATCCGAACACGCCCTCGAAGTCGAGCACGTTGGGATAGGTGCGGTTCAGTCCGGCGGGTTTGCTCGTGCCGTGCAGGTCGAGCAGCAGCTTGTATTTGGCGCATATCGCGGCCGCTTGGAAGTTGAAGTCGGTCATCTGTTGGTCGTCGCGGTCCATGAAGTCCACCTTGAAACCTTTTATGCCCATATTGGCGTAATGTTGGCAGACACCCTCCATGTCGCGATAGAACGCGTAGTATCCTGCCCAGAGTATGATTCCCACACCCCGCTGCTTGCCATATGCCACCAGTTCGGGCAGGTTGATCTCGGGCACCACCTCCATGAGGTTGGCCATGCGGTTCTTCGCCCATCCTTCGTCGAGGATGACGTATTCGATGCCGTGCTTCGAGGCGAAATCGATATATGCCTTATAGGTGTCGTTGTTGACACCCGCCTCGAAGTCCACGCCGTACAGGTTCCAGTTGTTCCACCACTCCCAGGCCACTTTTCCGGGTCGGATCCACGACGTATCCTTCACCTTCGACGGCGCGGCGAGCAAGTAGCTCAGGTTGGTCGAGGCCAGGTCCTTGTCCGACGTGGTGACGATGGCCACGCGCCAAGGGAAGCTTCGCGGCTCCTCTACCCTGGCGATGTAATTCTCGCGGCTCTCCACGACCATCTGCAGCATGTTGTGCCCCCCTTGCACCCGTCGCATGGGGAACCGGGCAAACACTCCCGTGAGGCGGTCGTCGCCTCCGGCCGTCGACAGGTACAGGCCGGGATAGTCCTGCAGGTCGGTCTCGGTGATGCAGACTTTCACGCCCTCGGCAGCCTCGACAACGAGGGGGAGGAACATCAGCCGCGTCTTGCTCAGCTCGGAAAGGCGGGCAGTGGTGTAGGTGTTCTCGAACGAGTTGAAGAATTGCGATTCGTAATCGCCATCCTTTCCGACCGCCACGAGAGGCACGGTAGCCTTGGCGTCGTTGGTGAAGCGATAATCCACCGTCTCGCCCTTTATTTCGTAATACTTTCGTAGTTTGCTGACGAAACGGTAAGCGATACCATCGTCGTACGCGCGGAATTCTACGCTCCAGTCGCGTTTGAAATTCAGTGTCAATTCGTTGTACCGGTTTGACATCGCGTCGGCCCGGTAGAAGGGCGAGCTTACGCTCTCGTTCACCGTCTTTCGGGAGTTGCCGCTCACTTTGGGGCGACGACCCCATATCTCTCCGTCCTGTAGTGTCATGGCAATAGGCGACGGTTCCAGGAGCTGTCGCCCATCGAGGGTGATGTCGTACGTCAGGGTCTCGTCGACAACGATGTTGGTCTTGAGCTTGCCATTAGGCGAACTCAACGTGAACTCTTTCCGCGCCTCGGCCACGAGCGAACAAGCCGCACAGAGAGATAGAATGATTAATCTCTTCATAAAAAAAATGTTCTCATAAAAGGTTTTAAAATGATGTAATAGACTGATTTTTTTCAGCCATTGGCCGCAAAAATACGATTTAATTTAGGAACAGGGAATTAAAAGGAGGAAAATAAGCCATGCACGGGGACATATACTATGAAAAGCGCTACCTTCGCGGAAGTAAAGAGCAATGATTGGGAATATGAAGAGCAGGATATTCTACGCCGTGTGTTTCGTCGCCGTCTTCTGCGTAGAGGTGCTGATAGGCGTCTACGTGCGCGACGCGTTTGTTCGCCCTTACTTAGGCGACGTGCTGGTAGTCGTATTGATCCATTTCTTCGTCCGCGTATTCATTCCGCGGGGAGTGCCGCTGCTGCCGCTCTACGTTTTCCTCTTCGCCTGCCTCGTCGAAGTGTCGCAAGCCTTTCACTTGGCAGACACGCTGGCCATCGAGAACCCGGTGGCGCGAGTCGTGCTTGGATCCATGTTCGACTGGAAAGACATCGCCTGCTACGCCTCAGGATGCCTGCTCTGCTTCGCGGGCGAACGGCTCGCGGCAAAGAAGCCCGGGCTTCTGTAAACGGGAAATCCCGGTATCCTTATCCGCCGTTCATTGTTCAATGACGAAACGGGCCAAACTACCGAACGAATCTGGACCAAACTACCGAACGAATTTGGGTCAAACTGCCGAACGAATCTGGGTCAAACTGCCGAACGAATTTGGGTCAAACTACCGAATATCGAAATATTATGTTTATCTTCGCGATGAAAATCAAATAAATAGCATCAGATGGGTAATTACAAGAAACGAATTGTAGACGAATCGCTTGCCCGAAAGCTTGAAGGCAAGGGTGCCGTGCTTATACAAGGACCTAAATGGTGCGGCAAGACCACCACGGCCCAGCGCCAAGCGGCCAGCGTACTTTATCTCTCGAATCCAGTCGAACTCCAACGAAACCTCGAACTATCCAACCTGGACCCGAAGTTGTTGTTGGAAGGAGCCACGCCGCGCCTCATCGACGAATGGCAAATAGCTCCCAAGCTCTGGGATGCCGTACGCTTTGAGGTCGACCAGCGCCACAAGCGAGGCCAGTTCATTTTGACAGGTTCCGCCGTACCTCCCTCCACAGCGGAGATATTCCATACTGGTACGGGACGATTTGCCCGCCTTACTATGCGACCAATGAGCCTTTACGAGTCTCTCGATTCGAACGGCGATGTCAGCTTGGGCGACTTGTTCAGCACACCCGAAACAATTAGTGGAGTGAATCTCACCCAGCTGCGAGACATAGCATTTCTCACTTGCCGCGGCGGATGGCCCGAGGCGACGGATAGTAGCATGAGGGATATCGTAGCCTTGGACCAAGCTCGCGACTATTACGACATGATCGTCCATTCGGACATCTCAAGGGTAGACGAAAGGCGACGAGATCCACATCGCGCAAAAACATTGATGCGCTCGTACGCCCGCCACCAGGCAACACAAGCCAACCTGTCCGTAATCCGAGCAGACATGGTGGCCAACGACACTGATTCCTTGAGCGAAGACACCATCTCCGATTATCTAAATGCCTTGCGCCAGATTTTCGTCATTGAGGACATGCCGGCCTGGAGCCCAAACCTGCGTTCAAAAACTTCCATCCGCACTTCACCAACCCGATACTTTAGTGACCCATCAATCGCCACTGCCGCCTTGGGCCTTGGGCCTGACGATTTGATCGACGATCTCGCCACGTTCGGCCTGCTATTCGAAACGCTTTGTGTACGCGATCTACGTGTGTATGCCGAAAGGAGCGACGGCGAGATCTTCCATTACCGCGACGCGAAAGGTCTCGAGTGCGACGCGGTCGTTCATCTGCGAAACGGGGCCTACGGCCTCATCGAGATTAAACTTGGAGGCGACCGATTGATCGAAGAAGGCGTCTCCAACCTCAAAAAGCTGGTCAACAAGATCGACCCGACAAGGATGAAGCTCCCCGCCTTCTCCATGATACTGACCGCTACCGGAACCTATGCCTACCGCCGTGCCGACGGCATCTATATCGTTCCGGCTTGCTGCCTGAAGGATTGACACTCCACAGACTTTTGAGCGAGGAGCACGATTATCGACCCCAACAGCAAGGAGGTTGCGAACAAAGTCGTATCTTTGCCTCGAAATTAACGGAAAATTGCGGATAGAAAGTTATTTGCAAGCGTACACATATCATTAATATCGCATTAGATGGAAGCATTCGCGTTCAATACCCTCGAGCTGACGTTATTGTCGGCGGCAGGTGTTCTTTTCGTCATCCAATTGATATACTGGCTCGCGGTGTACAACCGCGTATACCTGCGAGGCAGGGCCGCACGACGCGAGGAGACGCATTTCGACAAGGAGATGCCGCCGCTCTCCGTCATCCTCCGCGCCCGCGACGAAGCCGAGAGCCTGCGGCAGATGCTGCCGCTCATCCTCGAGCAGGACTATCCGCGGTTCGAGGTCATCGTGGTGAACGACGCGTCGACCGACGACACCGAGGACGTGCTCACCTTGCTCGAGGAACAATATCCACACCTCTATCACAGCTTCACGCCCGACAGCGCACGCTACATCAGCCACCGCAAGCTGGCTATCACGCTGGGCATCAAGGCGAGCAAGTACGACTGGTTAGTGTTCACCCAGACCGATTGCCGTCCGGCAAGCGACCAATGGCTGCGGCTGATGGCGCGCAACTTCACTTCGCAGGCGCAGGTGGTGCTGGGATACAGCGGACACGACCGCGCCAAGGGGTGGCTGAACAAGCGCGTGGCGTTCGACACGTTCTTCCTCTCGCTGCGCTACCTTGGCTTCGCCCTGATGGGAAAGCCCTATATGGGCATGGGACGCAACATGGCCTACCGCAAGGAGCTGTTCTTCACGCGGAAGGGATTCTCCAGCCACCTGAACCTGCAACGGGGCGAGGACGATCTATTCGTGAACCAAGTGGCCAACAAGAACAACACCCGCGTGGAGACCGACGCCCGCGCCACCATGCGCGTACAGCCGGTGTATCACTATAAGGAATGGAAAGAGGAGAAAGTGAGCTACATGGCCACCTCGCGCCTGTTTCGCGGAGCGCAACGCTACTTGCTGGGATTCGAGACGATGAGCAGGATATTGTTTTACGCCGCTGTCGTGGCCGGCATTGCCTGCGGCATCGTCGACGGACGATGGGCGGTATGGGGCATCGCGCTCCTGCTGTGGCTGCTGCGCTACACGGCGCAAGCCATCGTCATCAACCTGGCGGCGCGGGAACTGGGCGAAGGGCGAAGGTACTACTTCAGCCTGCCCGTCTTCGATTTGCTCCAACCTATGCAGTCGCTCCGCTTCAAGTTATGCCGATTGTTCCGCGACAAGCGCGACTTCATGAGGAAGTAGTATCTCTTGTCCGATGGTGGTCGTAGGCTCTTCCTTTTCTTTCGGCATGGTCCTTATCATTTTTTAGTCTATACGTGTCGAGACTTATTTCTCCCGATAAATCACCTCCAGCACTGTCTGCCCGACGATTTGCAGCGTGCGGCGGTCGATGTGCTCCATGTTGTCGTCCACGGTGTGCCAGGTGGGGGTGAAGTCGCCGCCGTCGCTATAGGGGACGATGTCGATGGTCTTGACGCGTGCGTAGCGGTTGACAAACAGGTGGTCGTCGGTGACGTAGCCTCCTCGCTTGTCGACGAGCGTGGTGCCGTAGCCCAGCCGCTCGGCGGCGTTCCACACCTTTTTATTGATGTCCTTGGCAAATTCTTCGGAATAGGCTTCCTTCAGGAAGACGCTTCCTCGGCCGCCCACCATGTCGAGCAGGATACCGAAGCGGGCGTTGTAGCCCCGCACGTGCGGGTTGCGCGCCCAATATTGGGAACCGAGGCACCAGTATTCCTCCTTGTGGTCGCCTTTGTAGAACTGTGGCGCCCCGCCGTCCTCGGCGTCGAAGAAGATGATGTCTATGCCCACGGCCGGCTGCCGGGCCTGGATGAGGCGCGCCACCTCGAGCAGCACGCCCACGCCGCTCGCCCCGTCGTTGGCGCCGAGGACGGGGGTGTGGTGATTGCTGGCGTCGGGGTCGTTGTCGGCCCACGGGCGGGTATCCCAATGCGCGAAGAGCGCGACGCGTCTCTTCGTCTCGGGCTTGTAGGAGCCGATGATGTTGCGCGCCTTCAGCAGCGTGCCGTCGTAGGCGATCAGGTCTACGCGTTGGTTGGTCACTCGTGCGCCGAACGCCTCCAGCTGTTCGGCCAGGTAGTTGCCGCAGGCCACGTGTCCCGCCGAGTTCGGCATGCGCGGGCCGAAGTCCACTTGCCGCTTCACGTACAGGTACGCGCTGTCGGCGTTGAAGGCGGGCACGCTGACGTTCAGGTCCAACGCCGTCTCCCCGGTCTTTTTTCCGGCCGCGTCGCCGCCGGTCTTGCCGCTTCCTCCACAGGAGAAGGCGGCGAGCAGCGTAAAGAGACTGATTGCCATTACCATCTGTCTTTTTCTCATTATCTATTCTGTTACACTATTCACTCGATAAACCCCAACGTCACGTCCTTCTTGCCCACCGTCAGCTCCACGGGAGCGCCCTCGATGAGGGGTACGTTGTTGGCCACATGTCCTACGGGGAAGTCGAAGCAGATGGGGTAGCCGTACTCTTTCAGCAGGTCGGCCAGCGCGGCGGGAAGTTCCTTGCCGAGGGAACGATCCTCGTCATACTCGGTGAACTGGCCGATAATCAGTCCCGAGAGGCGTTCGAGCACTCCGCCCAGCTTCAGGTTGTACATCATTCGCTCCACGGCGTGAGGTCGTTCTCCCACGTCCTCGAGGAAGAGGATGGTGCCTTCGGGCGGTATGTCGTAGGGGGTCGCCCGCATCCCGTAGGCCACAGCCATGTTGCCGCCGCGAAGCGTCCCGCGCGCCGCGCCCCGGTGGTTTAGCTTATGCGCTTCGCATACGTAAGTGGGCAATTGTCCGAACAAGATGTCGCGCAGCCGCTCGGTGCAGGCATTGTCGGCCGGTTCCATAGCCAGATGCCGTGCCATGGGGGCGTGCAATGAGGCGTATCCGTTTTGCTGGAACAGGCAGTGCAAGGCGGTGATGTCGCTGAATCCAACGAGCCACTTGGGATGTTCGGCGAAAGCGGTGAAGTCGAGCTTGTCGACGAGATGCACCGCCCCGTATCCTCCCCGGCTGCAAACGATCGCCTTGGCCGACGGATCGTCCATGGCCTTCTGCAGGTCGCCCAGCCGCTGCTTGATGGTGCCGGCATATTTGCCATAAGCGCCGTCGGCGTGACGACCCGTCACCACTTTCAGTCCCCAGCCCTGCAGGCGCTCCTTGGCACCCAGCAAGAGCTGCTTGTCGATCTTGCCCGAGGGCGACACGATGATGACCTTGTCGCCCGGCTGGAGGTATGGAGGGAATAGGATGTTCATGACCTTATAGCTATCAGCGGACAAACTTACGCAAAATCCTTAGAACTTCCACCGCATATCACCGAAAAACGGACGGAAGGTGGTGAAAATAGGCGAACGATGAACAATGCTTCTCCCATTCTTTATTCTTCATTCCTCATTTCGCGAGAAATATCCGCGGAAAAGCCCTATATTTGCCACGCAATCATTTTTAATTCTCCATTTTTATTTAGAAAGAGATGGCAAACATACCCACCCGCATCTTCCCCATAGGGATACAGAGTTTTGAAGACTTGCGTAGCCACGGCTACGTGTACGTGGACAAGACCGACCTAGTCTACCGGATGGCCAACACCAACCGCGTCTATTTCCTCAGCCGTCCCCGCCGCTTCGGCAAGAGCCTGCTGCTCTCCACGCTGAAAGCCTACTTCGAGGGAAAGAAACAGCTGTTCGAGGGGCTGGCCATGGAACAATTGGAGACGGAGTGGACGGCATACCCCGTGCTGCACCTCTCCTTCGCCCAGACGCGCTACAATGAGGTGAAGAACTTGCGCACGTTGCTGAACAACCAGCTTCTCGATTGGGAAGAGCGCTACGGAGAAAAGCCTTCGGAGGACACTTATGGCGCCCGCTTCAAAGGAATTATCCGACGGGCTTACGAGCAAACGGGGCTGCCCGTCGTCGTCCTCATCGACGAGTACGATTCGCCCTTGCTCGACTCCACCGGCGACGACAAACTGCGCGAGGAGTTGCGCCAGATTACCCGCGAGTTCTTCAGCCCGTTGAAGGATAACACAGAAATCCTCCGCTTCCTCTTCATCACCGGCATCACGAAGTTCAGCCAAATGAGTATCTTCAGCGAGCTGAACAGCTTGGACAACATCAGTATGTGGCAACAATACAACAGTATATGCGGCATCACCGAAAATGAATTGACCCGCGACTTCAAGCCAGACATCGAAGCCTTGGCGGCCAACAACGACGAGACGTACGAACAGGCTCTGGCGCACCTCGCCCGCCTGTACGACGGCTACCGCTTCAACCACCGCGCCGAGCGCGTCTACAACCCGTTCAGCGTCATCAACGTGCTGAGCAAAAAGGAGTACGGCAGCTACTGGTACTCCACCGGAACCCCCACCTTCCTCATCGACCTGCTGCGCGAGCGCGGCATGCCGCTGATGGACATGGAAGGTTGCGAGGCCATGCCCGACGCGTTCGACCAGTCGACCGACACGCTCACCGACCCCATCCCCGTGCTTTACCAGAGCGGATACCTCACCATCAAAGGCTTCGAGGATGGTATCTATTCCCTGGGTTACCCCAACGAGGAGGTGCGCTACGGTTTCCTGCGCTCGCTGCTTCCCACCGTGTTGGGGTACAGCAAGATGGAGAGCGACATGAGCCTCATCGCCATGAAGAAGTCGCTCGACAAGGGTGACATCGACGCCTGCCTCACCCGCCTGCGCGCGTTCGTCGCCTCCATTCCCTACGAGAAAAAGAGCGACAACGAATCGCGCTTCGAGACCATCTTCTACATCATCTTCACGCTCATGGGACAGCTCACCCGCACGCAGGTGAAGACCTCCGCCGGACGGGTCGACGTGGTAGTCAGCAACAACGACTACGTCTACCTCTTCGAGCTGAAGGTGGATTCCACTCCCGAGGAGGCGTTGGCGCAGATCAACCAGAAAGGTTACGCCATCCCCTACGAAGCCGATGGGCGGACAGTAGTGAAAGTAGGGGTCAATTACGACAAGGA
>JAISIZ010000092.1 GCA_031261785.1 Mediterranea sp. (in: CFB group bacteria) | reverse complement strand
TGGACCACGGCTTCTGCGACATGTTCCTCATGCCCGACCGCGGCCGCTATCCCGAGGTGGCGCACAGCTATATCCTTGAGCTGAAGTACCTGCCGCGCGACCGCTCCGACGAGCAAGCCACCCGGCAATGGGACGATGCCGTGGAGCAGATACACCGCTACGCCGAGGCTCCCCGCGTGCGCCAGCTCTGCCAGGGCACGACGCTTCACCGCATAGTGACGCAGTTCCGCGGATGGGAACTGGAACGGATGGAAGAGGCGTGATTAGTGATTAACGGTGAGTGATTAGCGATTAACTCTTGGGGAAATAAAGGAGAATTAACATAATAGAACCGCTGAAAAAGGAATTGATAAGCAATTAATTTGTATTTTTGGACGTTTGAATCGGGCGGCATCCCTTACGCTGAACCAACAACGCAGCCAATGGCCGACCGAAAAGGCAAGAAAGTAGCAATGAAGAGACTACCTATTATATATGTATCCCTCCTGTGGGGATCGCTCCTTTGCGGAGGCCTCTCGGCCCAGACACTGGAGCAAGCGCGCGCCCTGTTCGCCAAGGGCGAGTACGAACAGGCCAAGCCCGCTTTCCAAAGATTACTCAAGTCGTCACCCTCCAACGCCAATTACAACTACTGGTACGGTGTGTGTTGCCTCAAGACGGGCGACGCCGACAGCGCCGTGAAGCCACTGGAGCTGGCGGTGAAGCGGAAGGTGAGCGGCGGACAGCTCTACCTGGGGCAGGCTTACGACGCCGTCTACAGGTTCGAGGAGGCCGTGAGCACGCTCACCGACTACGTGGCTGAGCTGGAGAAACGCAAACGACCGACCGACGAGGGCAACCAATGGCTGGAAAAATGCAGGACGGACCTGCGCATGCTCAAGGGGACGGAAAACGTCTGCGTCGTTGATAGCTTCGTAGTGGATAAAGACTCGTTCCTCACCGCCTACCGGATGAGCGAGGAGTCGGGCAAGCTGTACACCTACAATGACTACTTCTGTACGGAGGGTGACCACCCCGGCACCGTGTACGCCACGGAAATCGGCAACAAGATCTATTATAGCGAGCAAGGCGAACGGGGCACGCTGGACATCTTCTTGCGGAGCAAGCTCATAGACGACTGGAGCCAAAAGATGCCGCTCCCCGGAAGCATCAACGAGCGAGGCAACGCCAACTACCCCTACGTGATGTCCGACGGCATCACCATCTATTACGCCTCCGACGGCGACGGGCTGGGTGGATACGACATATTCGTCACCCGCTACAATACCAACAACGACACTTATCTCGTGCCCGAGAACGTGGGTATGCCCTTCAATTCGCCCTACAATGACTATATGTACGCCGTCGACGAGTACAACAACTTGGGATGGTTTGCTTCCGACCGCTACCAGCCCGAGGGAAAGGTATGCGTCTACGTGTTCGTTCCCAACGAGACCCGGCAGCCGTACAACTACGAGACGACGGACAGGCAGGCGCTGATTGGCTTGGCTCAACTACGCTCGCTGCGGGCGACGTGGAAGGACGAGGAGGCGGTGGAGGCGGCCCAAGGACGCCTCCAAATGGCCATCAACCATAAGCCAAAGGCGTCGCGGACGGCCGACTTCGTATTCGTTATCAACGACCAATCCACCTATTACCAGTTGGCCGACTTCAAGTCCGCCCGCGCCAAGCAGCTCTTCCAACGCTACCAACAGATGCGGAAAGACTACCTGCGGCAAGAGGACAAGCTGGACAACCTACGCCAACAATACGCCACCGCCAACGCGCGGGGAAAGGAGAGCCTGGCGCCCGCCATCCTCGACCTCGAGCGGCGTACGGCGCAAATGGCCGGGGAACTGGACGCCCAGGCCACCCGTACGCGCAACGCTGAGATACGGAAAGAGAAGTGATGTAATCATATAATGAGAAACAATAAAGAAGATTATGGATATACTGATTATTACCGTTCTGATCATCGCCGCGGCATTGCTGCTCCTGGTGGAGCTGTTCCTCGTGCCGGGCATTAGTCTGGCCGGCCTGGGGGCCTTGGCCTGCATCGTCTACGCCAATTACTACGCCTTCGTGCATCTGGGCACGGCGGGCGGATTTATCACCTTGCTCATATCGGCCATCGTCTGCATCGGGGCGCTGGTGTGGTTCATGCGGTCGAAGACGCTCGACAGGCTGGCCCTGAAAAAAGAGGTGGACTGGAAGGTGAACCCGACAGGCAACGAACGCATGTCGGAACGCCGGGTGCGGGTGGGCGACACGGGCATCAGCGTCACCCGTCTGGCACAAATCGGTTCGGCGGAGTTTAACGGAAACGTGGTGGAGGTGCGCTCCATCGACGGCTTCGTGGACGAGAAGACACCCGTCGTGGTGCGTCGCATCAACGATGGCATCATCATGGTGGAGAAACTGGAAATCGTAAAAGAATAATAGTAATAACCCTTTAATACCAATTTGTCACATGGATATTAGTAATACGCCATTCTTGCTTATCGCCCTCATTGTGGGAGCCATCATTTTCCTGATCGTGTTCTTCCACTACGTGCCCTTCTTCCTCTGGCTGTCGGCCAAGGTGTCTGGAGTAAACATCTCGCTGGTGCAGCTCTTCCTGATGCGCATCCGTAACGTGCCGCCCTACATCATCGTGCCGGGCATGATCGAAGCCCACAAGGCGGGGCTGAAGAATATCACCCGCGACGAACTGGAGGCGCACTACCTGGCTGGCGGACGGGTGGAGAAAGTGGTGCACGCGCTGGTCTCCGCCTCGAAGGCAAACATCGAACTCTCGTTCCAGATGGCCACGGCCATCGACCTGGCCGGACGCGACGTGTTCGAGGCCGTGCAGATGTCCGTCAACCCGAAAGTGATCGACACCCCGCCCGTAACGGCCGTGGCCAAAGACGGTATACAGCTCATCGCCAAGGCACGCGTGACGGTGCGCGCCAACATCCGCCAGCTGGTGGGTGGTGCCGGCGAAGACACTATCCTGGCCCGTGTGGGCGAAGGCATCGTCTCCTCCATCGGCTCGTCGGAAAACCATAAGTCGGTGCTCGAGAATCCCGACTCCATCTCCAAGCTGGTGCTCCGCAAGGGATTAGACGCTGGGACGGCTTTCGAGATCCTCTCCATCGATATCGCCGATATCGATATAGGTAAGAATATCGGCGCCGCCTTGCAAATCGACCAGGCCAACGCCGACAAGAACATCGCGCAGGCCAAAGCCGAGGAACGGCGCGCCATGGCCGTGGCCTCCGAACAGGAGATGAAGGCCAAGGCGCAAGAGGCCCGCGCCAAGGTGATTGAGGCCGAGGCCGAAGTGCCGAAAGCCATGGCCGAAGCCTTCCGCAGCGGAAACCTCGGCATCATGGACTACTACCGGATGAAGAACATCGAGGCGGATACCTCGATGCGCGAAAACATCGCCAAGCCGGCCGGAGGAAGCCCGGGCAACCAGCCGCTGAGCAAATAGAGACTTTGGTCGACGAGGCTGCGAGGGGACAAGTTGACGAGGACTTTGTCCCCTTGTAGCCTGTCCCCTTGTCAACTTATTAATTAGATAAAAGAAATGAAGAAGTATTTTCCATCTTCCGAACTGATTATCAATGACGACGGTTCGGTGTTTCACCTACACGTCAAGCCCGAATGGCTGGCCAGCAAGGTGATCTTGGTGGGCGATCCCGGACGTGTACCGTTGGTGGCCTCCCACTTCGACAGCGAAGAGTGCGACGTGTCGAGCCGCGAGTTCAGGACCATCACCGGTTCCTATAAGGGAAAACGTGTCACGGTGGTCTCTACCGGCATCGGGTGCGACAATATCGACATCGTGCTGAACGAACTGGACGCGCTGGCCAACATCGACTTCGCCACACGCGAGGAGAAGGAGCAATTCCACCAACTGGAGCTGGTACGCATCGGCACCTGCGGCGGACTGCAACCCAACACGCCCGTGGGCACGTTCGTCTGCTCGGTGAAGTCGGTAGGCTTCGACGGCCTGCTGAACTTCTACGCCGGACGCAATGCCGTGTGCGACTTGTCGTTCGAGCGAGCGCTCGTCAACCATCTGGGGTGGACGGGCAACACCTGTGCTCCCTATCCCTACGTGGCGCCCGCCAGCGAGGAACTTGTGGAGCGCATCGCCCAGAAAGATATGGTGCGCGGCGTCACCATCTCCACCGGCGGCTTCTTCGGTCCGCAAGGTCGCGAGCTGCGCATACCGCTGGCCGACCCCAGGCAGAACGAGAAGATCGAGGCGTTCGAGTACAACGGCTTCAAGATAACAAACTTCGAGATGGAAAGCTCTGCCCTCGCCGGCCTCAGCCTGCTGATGGGGCACAAGGCGACGACGACCTGTATGGTCATCGCCAACCGCCTCGCCAAGGAGGCCGACACGGGCTACCGGAACACCATCGACACGCTGATAGAGAAGGTTCTCGACAGGATTTAGATGAACGATACAGACACCATTTGCGCCATCGCTACCGCCCAAGGCGGGGCGATTGGCGTTGTCCGCGTATCTGGCCCGCAAGCCATCGCCGTGACCGAACGCATTTTCCGACCTGCCCAAACCGACAAGCTCCTGAGCCGGCAACCCGGCAACACGCTGACCTTCGGCCGCATCTACGATGGCGACGAGCTGATCGACGAGGTGCTCGTCAGCCTCTTCCGCGCCCCCCATTCCTACACGGGCGAGGAGAGCGTGGAGATCAGCTGCCACGGCTCCGCCTACATCCTCCAACAACTGATCCAGCTGCTCATCAAGAACGGCTGCCGCCTGGCTCGCCCCGGCGAATATACCCAACGCGCCTTTCTGGGCGGCAAGATGGATCTCAGCCAAGCCGAGGCCGTGGCCGACCTCATCGCCTCCACCTCGGCCGCTACCCACCGTCTCGCCATGAACCAGATGCGGGGTGGATTCAGTGAGGAGCTGACGGCGTTGCGCGACAAACTCCTCACCTTCACCTCGCTCATCGAGCTGGAACTCGACTTCAGCGACCACGAGGACGTGGAGTTTGCCGACCGCTCTTCCCTCCACGCCCTCGCCGACGGGATAGAGGCGGTCATCGCTCGCCTCGTGCGCTCCTTCAGCGTGGGCAACGTCATCAAGAACGGCGTCCCCGTCGCTATCATCGGCGAGACTAACGCGGGCAAGTCCACCCTGCTCAACGTCCTGCTGAACGAGGAACGAGCCATCGTGAGCGACATTCACGGCACCACTCGCGACGTCATCGAGGATACCGTCAACCTCGGCGGCGTCATCTTCCGCTTCATCGATACCGCCGGCATCCGCGACACGACCGACACCATCGAGACGCTCGGCATTGAGCGCACGTTCCAAAAGGTCGCCCAAGCCGAGATCATCCTTTGGGTCATCGACAGCAACCATGTTAGCCAGCAATTCGACGACCTCTCGCCCCGGATCCTCCCCTTGGCGGAAGGCAAGCAGCTCATCCTTGTGCTCAACAAGGCCGACGAAGCTCCCGCCACTACTGCCGCCATCACCTCCCCCCTCCTGAGCGGCTTCACCGCCATCGCCATCTCAGCCAAACGGCGCGAACACATCGACGACCTCCAGGAATTGCTCATCTCCGCCGCCCACCTGCCCGCCATCACCCAAAGCGACGTCATCGTCACCAACGTCCGCCACTACGAAGCCCTCTCCAAAGCACTCGACGCCATCCGCCGCGTCCAACAAGGCCTCACCGACCACATCTCCGGCGACTTCCTCTCCCAAGACATCCGCGAATGCATCTTCTTCCTAAGCGACATCGTCGGAGAGGTGACAAACGATATGGTGCTCCAGAATGTCTTTAAGAATTTCTGCATAGGAAAGTGAAGTATCGTTTTGAAGGAGAAAAGAAAGTCCAAAGAAAAGCGTAGTAAAAGCATGTAAATAGGCTGTTTTACAGATAATTAATAAGATTAAGATGCTTAGATGTTGCTAAGTGTCTTTTCTCTCGTTTTGCTTGTTCTTATCAAATCTTTGTTGTTCCTTTGTTACCTGAAATAACATGAGTAACAAACTTTGTTACTCGCAAAGCATAAGAAACGATGAAAGGAAGTAAAGACAAGTCCTCAACGAAGGCACAGAAAGAACCCGTAAGGCTGCGGGAGAAAGTCCTGTCCAACGGGAGCATAAGCCTCTACCTTGATATTTATCGCAATGGTAGGCGCGAGTATGAGTTCTTGAAACTCTACCTTATTAAGGCGAAAACGCCAATGGAGAAAGAACAGAACCGCCAAACGCTGGCGACTGCCCAAGCTATCAAAGCCAAACGACAGATAGAAATCCAGAACGGCGAGTACGATTTCACCACGCAGTTCAAAACCGACACGCCTTTCCTACAATATTATAGGAAGCTGTGCGAAGAACGGCATGGTAACGAAGAAAGCCGCGGCAACTGGGGTAATTGGTTCAGTTGCCTGAAACATTTGGAACGATATTGCGATGAGCATACCACTTTCAAAGAGATTACGCCCGACTGGATACAAGGCTTCAAAGACTACTTGGACAATGCCGGCAAGAACGAATACAAGCGCAGGAATAACTTGAATGCAGAGGTCAAACCACTCTCTCAAAACTCCAAAGTTTCCTACTTCAACAAACTACGGGCTTGCATCAACCAAGCCTTTGACGACCGTATTATCCCCGTCAATCCTTTGCGAGGAATAGAAGGCTTCAAAGCTGAAGAAGTAGAGCGTGTCTATCTCACTTTCGACGAAGTGCAGCGTTTGGCTGCTACCGACTGCCGCTACCCTGTGATGAAGCGAGCATTCCTGTTCAGTTGCCTGACCGGCATCCGCAAAAGCGACATCGAAAAGATGGTATGGAGCGAAGTGCAATCCTTTGGCGACTTCACCCGTATCACCTTCAAACAAAAGAAGACGGGAGGACAAGAATACTTGGACATCAACAAGCAAGCGGCAGACTATATGGGCGAACGTAGCGAACCGACCGAACGGGTATTCGCCGGCTTTTCGTACAGCTCTCAAACGCTATTGGAGCTAAAACGCTGGTGTATGAAGGCTGGCATTATGAAAGAAGTCACCTTCCATTCCGGGCGGCACACTTTTGCCGTAATGATGCTGGACTTGGGTGCTGACATCTATACCGTATCGAAGCTATTAGGCCACAAGGAACTGCAAACCACGCAGGTGTATGCCAAAGTACTGGATAGCAAGAAGCAAGCGGCGGTGAACTTGATACCGGACTTGAAGATTGAAAAATAAAGCACCGTAGTGGTATGTGCAAAATTTGCACATACCACTCAGTTGGCGCATTATTTGCGACAACTGATACGGTAGAGCTTATTCAGTTGTCCGGAAATTCCGGTTATCTGCACAAGAAATAACAGCGATATTTTTGCATTTACCAAGATATGTAGTATTTTTGTTGCGTATAGTCAGCATATAAAGATGGTAGACAAGAAGAAAATAGCAGATTTGTTAGCGTCTTTCAGCGTAAATGACGTTGAGAGAGCAATGGTGGCATGCTGCTTTCATATTCTTGACCATAATAGCAATGAGAGACTGATTACTTTTATTAATAGCAGTATTTACGATGGGACGTTTTAAGAAAGAGATAATTACTCAACAGGGTATTGATAAGCGGGAAGTAGGGTATTATTCCACGCCTGATTTTATCGCAAAATATATAACAAAAGAGCTGTTGGCATTAAATCCAAACGGAGTTAAAGTATTAGACCCAGCAACAGGAAAAGAAGAACTACTCAAACACTTCTATAATAATGGGAAAGAAATTGACAGCTTTGATATTGTTAATTACGGAGAAAAGAAATATTCGTCCTTTATACATGCCGATTTCTTGGAGTATTATCAAGAAAAGAAACGTTCGTTGTTTTTCTCTGAACAGATAGATTTAGAGTATGACTACATTATAGCAAACCCTCCCTACAACTGTCATGAGGTAGACTATATCCGAAAGAACAAAGAACGTTTAAATCTACTATTCAAAGAGGTTGGTACATACAATATGTATTCTATGTTCCTATCTGCAATAGTAGATTCTGCTAAAGAAGGTGCATTGATTGGCGTAATCGTTTCGGACTCGTTCTTAACAGCATCAATGCATTGTAATTTGCGTAAACAATTGCTGTCTGAATGTGCTATTCATCAAATCATCCTTTGTCCGACAGATTTGTTTGCCAATCAAAAGGCAGATGTTCGTACGTGTATATTGATCCTTCAAAAAGGGACTAAGTTTCAGAGTGACGTTTTGATTGCAAATCGCCCTGCTAACACGGAGAATCTAAAAGACATTTTAAAAAATAGGAAGTTAATAAAAACGAGTATTGATAAGGTATCAATAGAGTCAGACCCATTACATAGATTTGTAATAGATGTCGATATGAGTATCTCTAATCTATTTTCCCTACCTAAGATAGGTGACATATTCCAATGTGTAACGGGAATTTCCACAGGAAACGACAAGCACTATTTGTCTCCTATCCGCAAAGAAGGATATGACATTCCATTCTACAAAAACCCTGGAAAAAGAAAGTTCAGAACGCAGCCAGATGCTTATCTCATCAATAACTTTATGGAAGAGAGTACACACGTAAAGAACTTCATTGTTAGGAATAAAAAAATGATATTTGAAGAAGGCATCACTTGTTCATCTATGGGTCTCCCATTTAGTGCATGTTATTTACCTAAGAATTCGGCTTTTGGAGTGAATGCAAACATATTCACCCCAAAAGAAGATATTTTTTGGATGATATCGTATTTAAATTCAAGCCTTGTTACTTATATTGTAAGAGGAGTGCTTATTCGTTCTAATATGGTAACTTCAGGGTACATTTCTCAAATACCCATACTTTCTTTTTCTTCTCATGAAAAAGAGAAATTGCAAAAGATATGTACCAATGCGCTCAATGACAATGTTCCGGCTAATGATGCAATTGCCCAAATCGATGAGATTGTATTTAACAATATATCAATAGAATCATCACTTGCTAATAAGGTAACTTCTTTTGCTGCCAATCTAACAAAAGCTGTTTAGTGCATCATTTGCTCTTTGAATTTCTTTTCTCGTCTGACACCACTATTGCTTCATTCAAAGCGATTATGAATTCTTTATTCGTCCGCTTTACTGCTTTTTCTATGCTCTTGTACTTTGAAGATTGCAGATTGCCATTATTGCTCGGATTGACATAAACATCAGGAAGCCAAGCCACAGGGAAAACAACCACACTATTGAGTTCAATTGACATATCTTCATTGAATCTGATAAAAAAGTTGGAAAAAACGGAGCATGTCCACCCACTTAAAATGGCGATAATGCGCCCAAGAATCATCAGTTCTACTCTCTTGAAAAGCCCTATTCATGGGGGGCGATTGATGGAATCTTGACAAAAA
>JAISIZ010000060.1 GCA_031261785.1 Mediterranea sp. (in: CFB group bacteria) | reverse complement strand
CCCAAAGCCGAAGACGTCTCCCAAGTGAAAGGATACGCCGAGGACATCAACCGGCAATTCCCCGATTACCAGATACGCACCTACGTGGTGTACATCGCCGCCGGAAAAACTTGCAAAGTCTGGGAAACAGACTTGCTAAATTAAAAATTGAGAATTAAAAATTAAAAAATACGTGAGAGGGGCGCAGATCTATATGAGGCGTGCCACTTTTTCATATATCCAATCGGCTGATCGTAATCCCTCCTCTGTGGCCCTCTGTGTCCTCTGTGGTGAATAAAAAAACGCAACGCTCTATGAGAATACTTCAAATCGGTAAATTCTACCCCGTCCAGGGTGGCGTGGAGAAAGTGATGTACGACCTCACTGTCGGGCTATCCGAGCGGGGAGTGCATTGCGACATGCTGTGCACGACCTCGGACAAGGACTCCAGGGGTGACATAGTCCTGAACGCGCACGCCACCATCTTCCGCGTACCTTTCTTGGTGAAAGTGGCGGCTACCATGATAGCCCCCGCGATGATCACCCGGCTGCGGAAGATACAAAGCGGGTACGACATTATCCATATCCATCACCCCGACCCCATGGCTTGTCTGGCGCTGTTCCTGTCGGGCTACAAAGGGACGGTGGTGCTGCATTGGCATAGCGACATCCTGAAGCAGGGACAGTTGCTGAAATTCTATAAGCCCTTGCAGAGCTGGCTAATTGGACGGGCACAGGTCATTGTGGGCACCACGCCCATCTATATCAGGGAATCGCCTTTCCTGAAAAGAGCGCAACAAAAGACGGCGGTGATCCCTATTGGTATACCCGAACAGGCACGCAACAGCGGGGTGGCTACACGCCTCAAAGAAAAATTTGTGGGGAAGAAAATCATTTTTGCGCTGGGACGCTTGGTAAAATACAAAGGTTTTGAATACTTAATAAAGGCGGCCCGTCTGCTCGGCGAGGAGTACGTGGTACTCATCGGCGGGAAAGGAGAGCTGCAAAAGGAACTGGAAGCCCTGATCGAGGCGGAAGGGACGGGCGGACGCGTCCGATTGGTAGGATGTGTCAGCGATGAAGAGCTTCCCGGCTACTTCGAGGCGTGCGACCTCTTCTGCCTAAGCTCCATCTGGAAGACGGAGGCGTTCGCCATCGCGCAGGTGGAGGCCATGTCGTTTGGCAAGCCGGTGGTGGCGACTCGCATACCGGCATCGGGTGTGAGCTGGGTGAATGCCGACGGAGTGTCGGGCCTAAACGTGGAACCCGAAGATAGCGTCGCTCTGGCCGATGCCATAAGACGTATATTGACGGACAAGGTGCTCTATGAGAAGTTTTCGGACGGCGCACGCCAACGGTACGAGACGATGTTCACGCAACCGGCCATGGTGGATCGCTGCCTGGAATTATATGGGAAGTTAAACTGAATGATAAGAAAGAACGGTGGCACATTAGTGGCCAACAACGACCTCTTCTTCAGAGAGGTGGAGGCGTTGATCAAGGAGAACCTGAAGGTGACGTTTCGCCTGAAAGGAGGTAGCATGCGCCCTTTCCTGCGGGATGGGGACGTGATACGTATCGCCCCCAGGGCGGCCGAGGCACTGCGCCCCGGCGACATCGCCCTGGCGCATACCGACTATGGCGTATTGCTGCACCGCATCGTGAGGATTAGCGGGGAGCAGGTGATACTGCTGGGCGATGCCAACCGACGGGAGGAACTGACGGAACGGGGAAAAGTGATTGGCGTATTCGATGCCGCCTGGAGAGGGGAGAAGAGTCTCAACCTCGACTCGCGCTCCATGCGCCAACTGGCTCACTGCTGGTATCGGTTGCGATTCTTCCGCCGCTACCTGCTGGGAGGATACGAATTGTGTAGAAATCTAAAAAAGGGAAAAGGATGAGACTGAAAAGAGACTTAGTGCTGCGCCACATCGGCAAAGAACACGTCATCGTGAAACCGGGCTTAGGATCGGTGGACCTGACGCATGTGTACACCCTGAACAACGTGGCCGCTTGGCTATGGGAACAGGTACCCAACGAGGAATTCACCGAGGAGGACTGGGTGGAACTGTTGATTAAACGTTACGACGTGAGCCGGGAGAAGGCCGAGGAGGACGTGAGGAAGTTGGTGACCAACCTGAGGAAAAACGGACTGATCGTATAGATGGGAAAGAACGAAAAAGAGATGAGGGAAGTGTTCCTCGAACTGATGCGGGCCGGACTGTGGGGCAGTACGCCCGCATTAGACGGATTCCCGCTCACCGACGATGAGTGGGTGGGTATCCATACGCAGGCACGGCGGCAGACGGTGGATGGCATCGTGTACGACGGGGTGCTCAGGCTACCCGACGAGCTGCTCCCTCCCACACCCTTGCTGATGCGCTGGACGGCGGAGATCGACGGACTGGAACGCGTCAACAAGCGGATGAACAAGGACATCGCCGCCTTGTTCCGATGGATAAAGGGAAACGACCTGAACGCCTGGCTCCTGAAAGGACAGGGCGTGGCGGCGTGCTATGAGCAGCCGTTGCATCGCAGGTGCGGAGATATCGACATCTACTTCCCGAATAGGGAAGACTTGGAGAAGATGAACCTCCTGCTGAGGGAGAAAGGGGTGGTGGTACAGCCACACGCCAACGCGGGGGGAATCTACCGGGGCGGGGAGTTTGTCGTGGAGCAACACATCCAGATGGCCGACATCTACAGGCCGTCGCTCGTCGACTACCTGCAATGGCTGAAGCACCTGGAAACGAGGAATGCCGTGCGATGGTACGTGGAGGGACAGACTGTCCTGCTGCCGTCGCCCATATTGGCACACCTCATCTCCACGGCACACATCTTCAAGCACGCCATGGTGTTCGGCATCGGGTTCAGGCAACTCTGCGACGCCGCGCGCCTCTCGTATTATTATAGCGACCGGATAGACAGCCGGTTGCTCGAGGACGTGTTCCGGCGCACGGGCATCTACCGCTGGGCCATCTCGCTCTACCGCATGCAGGTCAGCACATTGGGACTGCCCGAGGAATATTTGCCCTTTCCCTTGCCTAAGGGTGAGGAGTCCTATCCCTGGATGGAGAACGTCTGGAAGGGTGGAAACTTCGGCCTGTACAATCGCGGCTTTTCGGCGTCGAAAAGCCCGCAAAGCGAGAAACGGCATATCGGCCAGGCGGCCCTGAATCTATGCTCCAACATGCGCTACGCGCCGGGAGAGGCGTTCTGGTTCTCGCTTAAGAAATTTTATTGGCTATTCGTGGAGAAACAACAGGGATGAGACAACAGCTGGCTTGGATGTGGAGAATGATGGGGAGGCAGCGCCTGAAGATTGGCGCGCGCGTAGCCCTTGACCTGCTCTCGTTGGCACTGGGGCTGTACTTCGTGTACGAATCCAAACATGCCGTGGACATCGCGACCAAAGCCGCGACGGGTTCCCTGGCGCAGAGCGTCATCTTGCTGGTGACGTCGGTGGCCATCGGCATCCTGGTGGGACAAGGGGCCTCGTGGCTAAGCAACAGGACCAAGATCCAGCTCACCATCTCCCTGCAAGACACGCTGATCGAGGCGCAGATGCGAACGATATGGCGTAAGACGAAACGCTGGCATACGGGCGACGTGCTGACGCGCCTGAGTACGGACGTGGAGGAGGTGTCGCAGATGATGGCCATCACCTTGCCTTCCATCTTCGTGACCGGCGTACGCATCGTGGCGTCCTGGCTTTTCTTGTGGAGCATGGACACCACGCTGGCCTGGATGATCCTGGCCACTTCGCCGCTCTTCCTCTTTTCCAAGCTGTACTACCGGCGGATGAGGAAACTGAACAAGGAGACGAAGCGGATGGAGAGCAGGCTGGGCATCGTGTTGCAAGAAAATCTTCGCCAACGGCTGCTGATCCGCTCGCTCGGCATGGGGTACAGCCGCAAACGCGCTTACCAGGGGGTACAGGAGGACATCCGGAAGAGCAGGTATAGCTTGCAGGACTTCTCGGCGTTTACGCAGATCGTGCTCCGGTACACGTTCAACGGGGGCTACCTGCTGGCGTTCGTATGGGGCATCTACCGGTTGCACACCGGGCTGATCACCTTCGGCACCATGACGGCTTTCTTACAATTGGTGGCACGCATACAGGCCCCGATACTGACCCTGATCTCGTTTGTTCCCGCCGCCATACGCTGTCGCACCTCGCTGGAGCGCCTGGTGGAGATGAAGGATGAGGAACGCGAGAGCGACGATATCCCCAAATTTATCGCTTATCCGCGCAGCTTGGAGCTGCGGGGGGTGACGTTCGGCTACGACGACGACGAAAAGGTGCTCCACCAGCTGACCGCCTCCATGCGCCCCGGAGAACCTACGGCGGTGGTGGGCGCTACCGGCAAGGGGAAGACCACCTTGTTCCGGCTGTTGCTGGGCTTGCTGAAACCCGACGAGGGGAAGCTGTTCCTGCAGACGTACAACGGGGAGATTCCACTCACGGTGGCCACACGCATCAACTTCGCCTATGTCCCCCAGGGAAATACGCTCTTCAGCGGCACCATACGGGAGAACCTGCAGGCGGTCTCCGCGTCGGCCGACGAGGAAGATATGTGGGAGATGCTGAAACTGGCCTGCGCCGAATTTGTGAACGAATTGCCCGAAGGGCTGGATACGCAGATTGGGGAAGGGGGATACGGACTGTCGGAAGGACAGGCGCAACGCATCGCCATAGCCCGCGCCCTGCTCTGTCCGGGAAGCGTATGGCTGCTGGACGAAGCTACGTCGGCCTTGGACAAGGACACCGCGGCACAGCTGGTAGCCAACCTGATCCGGATGGGGGATGATAAAATCATTGTCTTTATCACGCACGATGTGCGGGTGATGGAGGCTTGCGCACAGATTATAAGAATATGATAGATACTTATTTTGATATCGCGAAGCACATCGTGCGCCTATCCATGCCCGACGGATGGATGTGGGAGACGATGTTGCCTTCGTTTCGCCCCTTCCATGTCGCGTCTTCGCCCGACGGGCAGTGGATGTGCGCGCTCGTGGTGAAGACGGAGAAACCCGCCGCGAACCTGACCAACGCCAAACTCCTGGCCGAGGAGCGGCAGGTGCTGGGCGACAGCCTGCGCCTCTACCGTCTGGGCGAGGGAGGATATGTGGCCGACCTGCGGATAGATCCCAACGGGGAGACCTTCCGGATGATGTGCAACGAGACGTTTGACGAGGTGCAAGCGTATATCGGAGAAGCCGGAGGGCAGTCGATAGACGCCTTGCGGGGCTTCCTGATGTTCACCTTCGCGCAGGCGGCCGTGTTGCATCGCACCGCGATGATACATGCCTCCGTCGTCATGAAAGAGGGGAAGGGGTACGCCTTCCTCGGCAAGAGTGGCACGGGAAAGAGCACGCATAGCGTGCAGTGGCTAAAAGTGTTCAGGGACGCGGAGCTGCTCAACGACGATAATCCGGCCGTACGCTTAGAAGATGACGGACAGGTTTACATCTATGGCACGCCCTGGAGCGGAAAGACGCCTTGCTATAAACAGATTGGTGTTCCTTGGGAGGCCTACGTGCGGCTGGAACAAGCTCCGCTCAACGCGTTCGCCCGCGAGACAGGGACGGAGGCTTTCGTCTCCTTGCTGCCCAGCTGTTCGGCCATGCGTTGGAACAGCCGCCTCTACACCGCCCTGTGCGACCTGGTGGAGGAGTGCTCCGCCCGCGTGAAGGCCGGATCCCTGAAATGCCTGCCTAACGAGGACGCTGCCCGCGTCTGTTATAAAGGGCTGAATGAATGATGATGTATTTGATTACATAATTAGTGAATCATTTTTTTAATTTTTAATTCTCAATTTAATAAGTATGAGAAAATTGGTAATTCACTCTGTGATGATGGTGCTTGCGGTCGTGACGATGACCTCCTGTATCAACACGAAGAAGTTGATCCTATTGAAGAATATGGATGAAAATACTTCGTACCCCATTGGTGCCCTGCAAGACCTCAAGGTGCAAATGGATGACCGACTATCGATCTTTGTCACTTCCAAGAATGCGGAATTGGCGACGCCATTTAATCAAACCGGACAAACTCTGAGCATAGATGAAACTGGGCAATTGCGTAATGCCGCAGGTTCCAGAGGTGGTAATGACAGAGGTGGAATACAGGCAGGATATCTTGTTGATAGAGAAGGCTACATCCAGTTTCCAATCTTGGGACGGATGAAAGTGGCCGGCCTCACCCGTAAAGAGACTTCTGAGTTGATACAGAATGAGTTGATCAATCAAGGATACATCAGCGATCCCATCGTCTATGTGGAGATACAAAACTTGCGCGTAACCATGATGGGAGAAGTAAATAGTCAGGGTTCGCAAAGCGTCACCAATGCTCGTATTACCTTGCTGGAAGCGATTAGCCGAGCAGGCGGAATGACGGCCAATGCCGATTTGCAAAACGTAGAAGTGATTCGCGAAGAGGGGGGGGTACGCAATATGTATCGGTTGGATGTGGAATCCACCGATATTTTTCAGTCGCCCGCTTTCTATCTGCAACAAAACGACATTGTGTATGTCCACCCGAAGTTCCCGCCTTCGACCGTGAAGGAAGAGCGTACATTACGATTCTATTCGATAGCGGTAGGCATGTTTTCATTCATAGCCTCACTGTTCGTGCTATTTAAGTAAATAAGTAAATAAGATATGACAGAAAAACAAGAATCGACCAATCGTAAAGAGGGCGAGCGGAGCATAAACGTGCTCGACCTCTTGATGTACCTGCTTTTTCGCTGGAAATGGTTCGTAGTCGCCGTGCTATTGTGTGTGGTATACTCGCTATGGACTTATTACAAAACGCCGTTTATGTACAGCCGCTCCGAGATGATACTGATCCGGACACCTCAAAACACGGAATCGGTGATACAGGTCGGGCGACGGGGATATACGCCACTTGGTAACGTGGCGAGCGAGATGCTGCAATTGCGTTCGCAGGAGCTAATGCGTAGGGCGGTAGACCGCATGCAATCCAACATCAATTATACCATTACGCCGAAGTTGCGCACACGGGAACTATATACCGATTCGCCCATTCGGGTGGCATTTATGGATGTAAAAACGGATGGACGTGCGGTGGTGAACGTGACCCCATTGAATGAGACGCAAGTCAGGCTCTCTTTTTCGTCGGAAGAGAATGCCGTGTTTAAAGAGGTCAATCTGCGTGATACATTGCAGACACCTGTTGGCCGCGTGGTGATTACACCTTCCAAATACTACGGGGAGAATTGGTTTGGACAGAAGATCCGGGTCACGAGGAATTCGCGCGAAGCGCAGATGCAAATGTTCGTCGGAAATCTGAAGATCATGCAGCCCAATGAGGACGCTCCCATCCTGAGCGTGCAGATGAACGATGTTTCGCCCCGCCGGGCTGAAGATATGCTCAACATGCTGGTGCAGCTCTTCAACGAAGAGAATATCGACGACAAGAACGCGGCGGCTTACAATACGGCGAAGTTTATCGAGGAGCGCCTGAAGATCATCGATGGAGAGTTGGGCGAAGTGGAAAGTGACATCGAACAGAGGAGGAGGGACCAAGGAGGAATTCCTACTGAGATCGCCGCACAACAAGCGGTGAGCAGCATCCAGAAAGTCAACGATGAACTAAATGCGATCGCATTCCAATTGGAGAGCGCACGAAAGGTGAGGCAAGACTTGCTGGACGTGAGCAAGGAGGACGACTATATCCCCACGAATTTGGGATTGGACGACGCGGCGGTGACGGGTTTGATTACCCGGTACAATGATTTGTTGTTGCGACGTAACCGCCTCGGTGGATCGAGCAGCCAGAACAATCCCGTGGTCCAGGAGATCAACCGTTCCTTATCGACCATCCAGCAAAACCTTATCCGCTCGGTAGACAATTATATGTCTAACCTAAACATGCGGCGTATGGCCATCAATACGGAGGGGACTCAGGCACGCCAAAGCGCTATGGCCGTACCCGAGAAAGAGAAAGACATGCTCTCTGTCAGCCGCCAGCAGAAAGTGAAGGAGAACCTCTATCTCTACCTGCTGAACAAGCGGGAGGAGAACTCCCTCAGCCTGGCCATGGTGGAGAACAAAGCGAGGATATACGACCCGGCCGTGAGTTACGCGGGTCCCATCTCTCCCAACTTCTACAAGAAAATATTGGTGGGCGTAGGATTTGGCGTGGCGATACCCGCCATCGTCTTCCTCGTGATCCTGATGATGGATACCCGGGTATATACCCGCAAGGATATTGAAGACAAGATCGATGTCTCGTTCCTGGCGGAGATCCCGTACGTCAAGGATGAGGGAGGTGAGAAGAGCGCCGTCAGGATACGTGCCGACGGACGCGACGGATTGTCGGAAGCCTACCGCATCCTGCGTACCAATATGGAGTTCATGCTCGGGCCTACGGGAGGGAAGGTGATTACCACGACCTCGTTCAACGTAGGTGCGGGAAAGACGTTCACCTCGCTCAATCTGTCGGCCAGCTTGGCGCAGTTGAAGAAGAAGGTGGTGCTCGTCGACCTCGACCTCCGAAAGGGAACGGTGAGCAAGGCGATGAAGGCGCATCGCGACACTACGGGTGTAGCCCATTACCTCTCCAACGCCGCCACGCAGCTGGGCGACATCATCCAGAAGGACTTGGTGTGCGAGGGAGTAGACCTGATTCCTATCGGCAGCACACCGCCCAATCCCGTGGAGCTGCTGCTGGGCAAGCGGCTTGACCAATTGGTCGAGGAGCTGAAAAAGACGTACGACTACGTCGTGATTGACGGCGTGCCCATCGGAATCGTGGCCGACACGTCGATTATCAACCGGGTGTCCGACCTCACCGTCTTCGTGCTCCGCTCGGGCCGGTTCGACCAGCGCCAGCTGCCTGAACTGGGACGAATCTACCGAGAGCATAAATACAATAACCTGGCCGTACTGCTCAACGGCACCTCCAGGAACGGAGGCGGCTACGGTTACGGCTATGGTTACGGCTATGGTTACGGCTATGGCTACGGTTACGGCTATGGCTACGGCGAGGAGAAATCCAAGAAGTGGTACCAGAAGCTGTGGCATAAGGCACGTAAGCATAAACATCGCCACCGTAAACATTCGGAAAACTCGTAAAGATGCGGCCTGCCACGTCTCCGGCATGAATTCGCACGAATTCTTCGTGCATACAAACAAAAACAGCAAGGGAAGTCTTCCCTTGCTGTTTTTGTTTCTGTATAGTGGATTGGGATGTCGTCTCAAACTTCCTCCATTCGCTCCAGCTCCCATCCGCGGAACTGCATCACTACGAGGTGCAGCGTCGTGCCCTGGCAGAGCTGGCGCACGCGGGGAGCCTCGGCGTAGCGGTGTATCTGCGCCACGGCATCGTCCCATTGCCGGGTAGCTTCCGCCTCGGGGCGGTCGCGCGGCAGGTACTTCAGCTCGAGTATGTAGCTGTGCGCCACCTCGGGATAGCGTCCGCGGTCGGGCATGAGGAACATGTCGCAGAAGCCGTGGTCCAGCTCCAGCTCGGGGGCGAGCAGGTAATAGGCGGTGACGCTGAGGTAGGCGGTGAAGAAGCCCTGTATGTTGCGCTCGCCCTCGATGCCGCTGCGCACGGAGGAGTTGTCTTTGTAGGTACGGGCGACGAAGTCCATGGCGGGTCGCCACTCACCGTCGAAGGCCATCTGGTCGTAGAGGTCCTTCAAGTGGCTGAGGCTGGTGTCATCCTGCGCCCGGTATTCCTCCAGCAGGTATTCGTAGTACTGCTTGCGCACGTTGTTGTTGGGGATGCCCAGTATCAGGCGGTCGCCCCGCGTGCCCACGATGGTGAGCATGCCGTAGTAGAACAGCAGGCTGGGAAATATGTCGGGCTTGGTGATCCGCTCGGCGGGGAAGGAATCGAACACGTTCGAAAGGATCCGTCCTTCCTCCACGATGCGGCGAATCACGCCCTTGCGGTCGCCATCCAGCCGGTCGAGACGGATGAGACGCTTCATCTTGTTGTAGTCCGTGCGGGTGTTGGGATCGACCATCGACTTGGGCGCCGTTCCCTGTCGTAGCCGGTTCTGTAGGTAGTAGAGCGCCATGTCGCTGTTGAACATCTTGGGGTCGGTGTTCAGGCTTTCGGGCGCGAAGCAGTAGTTGTCGTACCACGGCTTCATCTCCTCGATCATCGCTTCCACGTCGCCCCGCAGCGCGCCCGCCTCGCTGTAGTAGCGGAGCATGGCCCGCACGTCCTCCTCGGAGAAGCCGAGCAGCATGTTGAATTGGGGGTCGGTGCTGATGTTCCAGCCGATGTTGAAGCCGCTACTGAGGTCGTCGAGCGTGACGGGGCTGACGCCGATCATGAAGATACGGTCGAACATGCCCTTGTATTTCTTGAACGCCTCGCGGTAGAATCCGCTGGCGTGCGTGATGGCGCGGTAGACGTTCTCCCCCCGCTCGTTGAGCACCACGTTGGTGAAGTTGTCGTACTCGTCAATGATGAGGTAGAGTGGATAGTGAAGTCGACGGGCTTCGGCGTTGAGGATGTCGAGCTTGGTGCGACTTTTTTCCGTGCCGTAGAAGCGACGGAGAATATTCTCGTCGTAATATGCGCGGTAGCGATCCATGAAACCGTCCAATTGCACGGCACAGTAAGAATCGAACCGCTCCTCCAGGTCGTCCACTTGTCCGCCGATCTGGGAGAAATCGAGATGCAGTACCTGGTACGTGCCCTGCCTCGGCGTGGGATGCTGGCTGATCCAGAGGTCTCCGAACAAACTCTCGAATTCCTTTTTTTGCCCGATGTCGTAGTACGATCTCAGCATGCTGAGTAGCAAGCTCTTCCCGAAACGGCGGGGACGGATGAAGATGAGGTAGCGCGACTGCTCCTCCAACAGTGGGACGTACTTGGTCTTGTCCACGTAGTAACAATCCTGCGTGATGACATCCACGAAGTTCGACATTCCGTAGGGTATTCCTTTCACTGATTTCATAATTGCTCGTTTTAAAGGGTGATATTGGGCGTGCCGTGGCAAAGATACATCTTTTGGGCGAAGCATGAAAGGAACAGGAGATGGATTGGGCTTTATTTCTAATTATTACTAATTACTTGTGTATTGATGCCGAAATCCTCTATCTTTGCAAAGCATGGAGAAATTCGAACTACACATACTTGGGTGCGGCTCCGCGCTGCCCACCACTCGTCATTTCGCCACCTCGCAAGTTGTCAACCTGCGTGAGAAGCTGTTCATGGTCGATTGTGGCGAGGGGGCGCAGATGCAATTGAGGCGCTCGCGGCTGAAGTTTTCCCGGCTCGGGCAGGTCTTCATCTCCCACCTCCACGGCGACCATTGCTTCGGGCTGATAGGACTTATCTCTACCTTCGGACTATTGGGACGCACGGCCGACCTGCATATTCACTCGCCGCGAGGATTGGAGGAGCTGATGGCGCCCCAGCTGGCGTTCTTCTGCAAGGGACTCCCGTTTGAGGTGCGCTTCCACGCTTTCGACACCACGGCACCAGCGCTCATCTACGACGACCGTTCGGTGAGCGTCACTACCATCCCCCTGAGACACCGCGTGCCTTGCTGCGGCTTCCTGTTCGAAGAGAAGAAACAGGCCGACCACATCGTCAGGGAGATGATCGACTTTTACCGGATACCTGTGTGCGAGATCGGGCGGATAAAGAACGGGGGCGGCTTCACCACTCCCGAGGGCGAACAGATTCCCCATGCCCGCCTCACCCGTCCGGCCGACGAGCCGCGTCGATACGCCTACTGTTCCGACACCGCCTACTTGCCTCGCCTGACGGAACAGGTGCGAGGGGTGGACCTGCTTTTTCATGAGGCCACTTTCCTGAACGCCGACGAGGCGAGAGCCAAAGAGACTTTCCACACCACCGCGGCCGGGGCGGCGCGAATAGCCCGAGACGCCGGAGTGAAGCAATTGATGATTGGCCACTTCTCAGCCCGCTACGACGACGAGCGGGAGGCGTTGGCCGAGGCCCGGGCCATCTTCCCCGCCACCATCCTGGCCGAAGAGAACAGGGGAATCAGCATCCACAAATATTCAGATAACGAGATATTATGACCGTTTACGACGAACAGGAAGTTCTGGAACTCCTGCAAAGGGAGGACACCCGGCGAAAAGCCTTCGAGCTGGTGGTGGGGCGCTACGGCGAACAGCTTTACTGGCAGATCAGGCGGATGGTGCTCTCGCACGAGGATGCCAACGACATCCTGCAGAACACATTTATCAAGGCATGGACCAACATCGGGTACTTCAGGGCGGAAGCGAAACTCTCCACCTGGCTCTACCGCATCGCCCTGAACGAGTGCCTCAGCTTCTTGGGCAAGCAACGGACGGCCTCCACCCTCTCCATCGACGATGCCGAGGCCACGATGGTGAGCCAGTTAGAGAGTGACGCCTACTTCTCGGGCGACCATGCGCAACTGCTGTTGCAGCAGGCCCTCATGACCCTGCCCGAGAAGCAACGCATGGTGTTCAACCTGAAATACTACCAAGAGATGAAGTACGAAGAGATGTCGGACATCTTCGGCACCTCGGTGGGCGCGTTGAAGGCATCGTACCACCATGCGGTGAAGAAAATAGAGAAGTTTATCGAAGAGAAGCATTAAACCTTTTAAATAGGGTATTGTCTAACCAAAAAGAGGAGGAACAAGCGTATGAAAGAAGAAGATAACATAAAGAAGAAACTGGGGAAGGAGAATCCTTTCCAGGTTCCGGAGGGTTACTTTGAGCGTCTCGCTTCCGAGATGATGAGCCATCTGCCCGAAAGGACGGAGAACGACCACGAAGAAGAACCCGAGGTAAGCCGTTGGACCAGGCTGAAGCCATTCCTGTACTTGGCGGCCATGTTCGTGGGGGCGGCACTCATCGTCCGGGTGGCTTCCACCGACGACCGGATGTCTGCCGACAAGGCCACCGCGTCGACCGCCACCGAGACGACGATGGCGATGGACAGCACGGCCATATCCGACGAGATGCTCGACGCGACGATCGACCGCGTCATGCTCGACGATTATTCACTATACGTCTACTTGAGCGACGCGAGCGCCGAGTGACACATTAACCAAGATTGACGCATCAACAATGAGAAAACTGATAGCCATCATTGCCTTATGGAGCTGTTTCCTTCCTGTCCTCCAGGCGACGGAAGGACGCGACCAACACCTCACGCAAGAGGAGTTTCGCACCAAGCAGCAAGCCTTCCTTACCGAGCAGGCCGGGCTGACCCGCGAAGAGGCTACGCGCTTCTTCCCCATCTATTTCGAGCTTCAGGACCAAAAGAAGAAACTGAACGACGAATCCTGGAAGCTGATGAAAAAGGGAAAAGACGAAAGTACCACCCAAGCGCAGTATGAGGAGATCATTGAACGGGTGTGCGACAATCGCATCGCCGCCGACCGCCTCGACAAATCGTTTCTCGATCGCTTCAAGAAAGTGCTCTCGCCACGCAAGATCTACCTCATACAACGCGCCGAGCTACGCTTCCATCGAGAGATGCTGAAGGGGGTGCACAAGAGGAAGTGACCTAACCCTGATTCATGAGACTGACAATCACCTTATTCATCTGCGCCTCCCTCACCCTCGCTCCGCTGGCAACGAGGGCACAGACGGGCGAGGACATCACGTCGCCCCACCGCCTCTATACGGAAGGGAAGGCACTCTTCCTGCGAAATGATTTCGCCGCCGCCGTACCTGTGCTGAAGACGTTCGTGCGGACAAGCACGGAGGCCGCGCTACGCCAAGAGGCGGAGTATATGCTCGTGGCCGCAGGCTACGAACTGAACGACCGTCACCGGGTGGAACGGCTCCGCGACTATCTGGAACGTTATCCCGACACGCCGCATGCCAACCGCATCTATGCCTTGCTGGCCTCCAGCTACTTCTACGACGGAGAGTATGACGAGGCGCTGGCACTCTTCAATTCAACCCGTCTCGAGCTGCTCGGCGACGACGAACGCGACGAGCGCACCTACCAACGAGCCATCGCTTACCTCCAGACGGGCAACCTGAAGGAAGCCGCCGCTTGGCTGGAGACGCTGCGGGGGTCGCGGTACGATGAGGATTGCCGCTACCACATCGCCTACATACGCTATACGCAGCGTCGCTACGACGAGGCGCTGAGAGGATTCCTGCCCTTGGAGGATTCGCGCAAGTACCGGTCGCTCGTACCTTATTATATAGCCGAGATATACAGTGCCAGGAAGCAGTATGACAAGTCGCTGCCCGTGGCGAAAGAATACCTGTCGAGGTACAGAGCCGACGAGCATGTCGCCGAGATGCGCCGCATCCTGGGCGAGGCGTATTACCATTCGGCCAATTATCCCCAAGCGATAAAAGAGTTGGAAGGCTACCTGCGCGAAACCACGGGGACGCCCCGGCGCGACGCACTCTACATGCAAGGATTGGCTTACTACCAAACGAAAGTTTACTCCCGGGCGGCCGAAACCTTGGCGAGAGTCACCACCAGCGACGATGCCCTCACGCAGAATGCCTATCTGCACATCGGCCTGGCGCGCCTGGAACTGGCCGACAAGGAGAAAGCGCGCCTGGCGTTCGAACTGGCGGCAGCTTCCGACGCCGACCCCCTGGTGAAGGAGCAGGCGGCCTACAACTATGTCCTCTGCCTGCACGAGACGGATTTCTCCGCTTTCGGCGAATCGGTGCATGCCTTCGAGCGGTTCCTCAACGAGTTTCCACAGTCGGCCTATACCACGGAGGTGAGCGGCTATTTGGTGGAAGTGTATATGAATACCCGAAGCTACGACGCGGCGTTGCAGTCCATCGACCGTATCACTCGCCCCAACGCGCAAATCCTCGAGGCCAAACAGCAGGTGCTGTTTCACCTGGGCACGCAAGCCTTCGCTAACGCCAACTTCGAGCAGGCGCTGGGATATCTCGACAGATCCATCGCCTTGGGACAGCGCGACCGGCAGACAGAGGCCGATGCCCGATATTGGAGAGGAGAGACCCGCTACCGACTGGGGCGGACGGGAGAGGCTGCCGACGACTATAACGCCTATCTGCGCCTCACCACCGAACGCTCCACGGAGATGTATGCCCTGGCACACTACAATTTGGGCTATATCGCCTTCCAGCGCAAAGATTATCCACAGGCGGGCGATTACTTCCTGCACTACACCCGGCTGGAGAAAGGGGAGAATCCCGAGGCGCTGGCCGATGCCTACAACCGTCTGGGCGACTGCTCGCTCTATGCGCGCGACTTCGAGAACGCCAAGGCTTACTACGCCCAAGCTTCGCAGATGGACACCGCCTCGGGCGACTATTCCTTCTACCAACTGGCATTGGTGTCGGGTCTGCAAAAGGACTACTCGGGGAAAGTGACGCTGCTGAATCGCCTGATCGGCAAATACCCTACCTCGCCATACGCCGCCAATGCCCTTTATGAAAAGGGACGCTCGTATGTGCTGATGGGCAACAACACTGCCGCCATAGCCGCTTTCCAAGAGATACAAGGCAAATATCCCACTCTGCCCGTGGCCCGGCAGGCGGCGACCGAGACGGGATTGCTCTACTACCAAAAGGGAGAGAACGATCGGGCTATCGCCGCTTATAAACAGGTGATCGAACGATATCCGGGGAGCGACGAGGCGCGTCTCGCCCTCCGCGACCTCAAGTCCATCTATGTCGACCTCAACCGCGTGGATGAGTTCGCCGACCTGGCCAACGGCCTACCCGGACAGGTGCGTTTCGATGCCAACGAGCAAGATTCGCTTACCTACACCGCTGCCGAACGAGCCTATATGCGGGGACGTATGGAGGAAGCCCAGGCGAGCTTCGACGGTTACCTGAAGCGTTTTCCCGACGGAGCGTTCAATCTCGGCGCGCACTACTACCTCTGCCGGATGGCTTACGCACGGAAAGACTACGACCAGGTGCTGCTCCACTCGGCCGCGCTGCTGGAGTATCCCGACAATCCCTTTGCTGAGGAGGCGCTGATGTGGAGAGGAGAGGTGCTGTACAACCGGGAAGATATGGCCGGCGCGCTGGCCAGCTACCAACTGCTGAAAACGAAAGCCTCCAACGAAGAACGTCGGTTGCTGGCCGAGACGGGCATTCTCCGATCCGCCTTCCTGCTGAAGGACGACGCTACTACCATCATTGCCGCCAACGACCTGTTGGGCGAGGCGAAGCTTAGTCCCGAGCTGCGCAACGAGGCGCTCTACGGACGGGCGAAAGCCTACACCCGACAGAACAGGCAAAGCGAGGCGCTGGCCGACTTCCGTCTGCTGGCTAAGGATACCCGCAATTACTATGGCGCCGAAGCCAAGTACAGGGTGGCGCAAGCCCTGTACGACGGCAAGCAGTACGCAGCCGCCGAGAAGGAGCTGCTCGACTACATCAAGCAGAGCACTCCCCACGTCTACTGGCTGGCACGGAGCTTCGTCCTCCTGTCCGACGTCTACGCCGCCACCGGTAAAGCCGAGGATGCCCGGCAATACCTCCTCAGCCTCCACCAAAACTACCACGAAACCGACGATATCGAAGGAATGATCAAGGAGAGGCTCGAGCGATTGGAGAAGAACGATATGAATCAGTATTAATCCAACGTCGTTCAACACCTGTTTTTCTTATATGTACGATGAAGATGGCAACGAATATCATGACATTGAAAGCAACCTTTTGTGCGACGATAACGATAGCGGCGACGCTGGCCTCGACCAGTCTCCGCGCCCAGAACCCCGCCACACAGCCGAAGGATACGGTGATGAACCGTACGGTGGTGGTGGAACAGGACTACATTCCCGAGATTGAAGACGCACGGAAGGTGAACGTGTTGCCGCAGGTGGTGGAACCCGCGGCGAGCAAGAAAGAGGTGCGCTACGCCACTGCGGCGTCGCCCGCCGCCAACATTCCCACGGGAACGTTGCCTTCCTACGTAGCGCCCGAGACGCAAGCCGTAGCCACGCCGGGATTCGTGCGTGCGGGATTTGGCAATTACGGAAATGTCGACCTGCTGGGTAACTACCTCTTCCGACCGTCCACCCGCGACAAGCTGAACGTGCGCCTCGGTGTGGAGGGGATGAATGGTCGGCTGGGCAACGCGCTCCCCGAGACTGGCGAGAAATGGAAATCCCACCACTACCGCACGAAAGCCGGATTGGACTACAGCCACCAGTTCGATCAGTTCGACCTGGATGTCGCCGGACACTTCGGGCTGAGCAACTTCAACCTCCTTCCCATGCTCGATGGCGGCAACCAGAAGTTCACCTCGGGCACTTTCCGCGTAGCCCTGCGCTCCACCGACGAGGCCGCCACGTTGCGCTTCCGCGGCGAGACGAATCTCCTGCTCTACGGACGAAAGCTGAATCCGCTGATGGACAATGCCAACGCCCCGACGGGAACCACCGGGATCAACGAGACACTGCTGCGCACCAAAGTAGCCGTGAGCGGAGACATCAGCGACGGACAATCCGTCACCGTGACCGGCGAGATGAGCAACTACTGGTACGGGGGACAAACCTCGAAGAGCTACACGGCTCTCGACCTGAACCCGAGCTACGCCCTGACTGGCGATGAGTGGCGACTGCGTGCGGGTGCCCATATCGACCTCTCTTTCGGATTCGACAAGCTGATCCGTGTCGCCCCCGACATCATGGTTCAGTACCTCTTTTCAGACAGCTACGTGCTCTATGCCCAAGCCACCGGAGGAAAACGGCTGAATGACTTCCGGAGGCTGGAGACCCTCTCTCCCTACGCCGCCATGGACGAATTGCCCACCGCCACTTACGAACAACTCAATGCGGCCATCGGCTTCAAGGCAAGCCCGTATCCCGCCGTATGGCTCAACCTGACGGGTGGTTACCAGCGGCTGACGAACGACCTGGCCTGCGTCCCCTTTCCCTATATCTACGTCGGTGCGGCGAGCGGACCGCCCCTCTTCTACCACGACGACACCTACAACTACTACCTCGGCGGACAGGTGAGCTACGCGTACAAGGATCTTTTCACCGTCGCCGCCTCGTACACCTACCGCAACTGGACGGCCGACAGCGAGGAATTCCTGCTTGTGATGAAACCCGAAAGCGAAGCCTCAGTCAACATCGGCATCCATCCCATCCCTGCCTTGCGAGTAGACGTCGGCTTCGACTACATCGGCCGGCGAAAAGTCGGGGATACGAAGGTGAACGCCGTGAGCGACCTCCACGCCAACGTCGGTTATGACCTCTTCAAAGGAGTGGCGATCTACGCCCGACTGGGCAATCTGCTGAATAAGAAATACGCCTATTATCTCGGCTATCCTACCGAAGGCTTCAACCTTCTGGGCGGACTGAGCTTCAAGTTCTAAAAAGAAAGGGGAAAACGTGCGGTTCCCTACTTTTTTATCGCACGACAGGGCACAATACGTCCCGAATATTTTTGGATACGGAGAAAAGCCGTAACTTAGCGACGTCATTCAATAAACGATCTATCATGAACAGACTATCTATCCTCGCGATGGCATTCGCCTTGTCCGCTACGACCAACGGACGTGCCGCCACCGCCACCGAAGCGCGACTGATGCGCTTCCCCGCGACAAACGGACAAGAGATTGCCTTCGCCTATGCCGGCGACCTCTACCGAGTATCGATCAACGGCGGAGAAGCCGTACGCCTCACCTCACACGTAGGCTACGAAATGTTTCCTCGCTACTCACCTGACGGAAAGACCATCGCCTTTACCGGACAATATGACGGGAACACCGAAGTGTACGCCATTCCTGCCGAAGGCGGGGAGCCGTTGCGCCTGACCTACACACCCACCAACGCACGCGACGACCTGGGCGACCGCATGGGACCTAACAACATCGTGATGGCGTGGACACCCGACGGGCGATCCATCGTCTACCGTAACCGCATCGGCGACGGATTCGTGGGGCGGCTATGGACCGTGGGACCGCAAGGCGGCGTGCCCAAGGTTATCCCGTTGCCCGAAGGAGGCTTCTGCTCCTACTCGCCCGATGGCAAGGAGTTGGCTTACAACCGCACCATGCGAGAGTTTCGTACCTGGAAGCACTACCAAGGCGGACAAGCCGCTGAGGTGTGGATATACAATGCCGAGAAGAAAAGCGTGGAACGTGTGACGGACAACAAGGCGCAGGACATCTTCCCCATGTGGGACGGCGACGACATATTCTTCCTATCCGACCGCGACTACACCATGAACCTGTTTGTCTACAACCGACAGACGAAACAGACGCGAAAGGTGACCAACTTCACCGAATATGACATCAAATTTCCCAGCATACACGGCCATACCATCGTCTTCGAAAATGGAGGATACCTATACAAACTCGACACCCGCACGCGGCAAGCGGAGAAAGTGACCGTCACCCTCGCTTCAGACAATATCTACGCCCGCAGCGAAGTGAAGAAGGTGGGGGCGCAGGTGAGTGCCGCCAGCCTGTCGCCCGACGGTAGCCGACTGGCGGTGACCGCCAGGGGCGACGTATTCGACGTGCCTGCAGCCAAAGGCGTGACGCGCAACATCACCCGCACACCGGGCGTGCACGAACGGGGAGCGGATTGGTCGCCCGACGGCGGATCTATAGCCTACATTTCCGACGCCACGGGAGAGACCGAACTCTATCTGCATACCATCGCCACCGGCAAGGTGGAGCGGATCACCAGCGACAACGACACCTATATCCGCCAGTTCTGGTGGGCACCCGACAGCAAACGTATAGCCTACACCGACCGCAAGAACCGCTTGACGCTGGTCGACGTGACGTCTAAGCGAAAAGACGTAGTGTTGCAGGACCCGCTGTCGGAAATCAGATCCGTGGCCTTTTCGCCCGACAGCCGCTGGCTCGCCTATACGCGCCCGTCGACAAACATGTACGACATCGTTTACCTTTATGATATAGCCTCGAGGAAGGAGTATCCCGTGACGGACAAATGGTATTCGTCGGACGATCCGATCTTCAGCAGCGACGGCAAGTACCTCATCTTCACCTCCAACCGGGATTTCAATCCCACCTACGGCTCGCTGGAATGGAACCACGTGTACAATTACATGGGCAACGTCTACGTCGCCCTCCTCGACAAGGAGACTCCATCGCCCTTTCTCACGCCCGATCCCGAAGTGAACGCTAAGCCCGCCGAGGAGAAGACGGATTCGCTGGTGAACTTCGCCCCCGACGGCATCGGCGATCGCATTCTCAGCCTTCCCATACGTCCGGGCTATTACCAGCCCGTCTATGCCGACGCGGAGCGTATATTCTATCGTGCCTCGGGAGGGAAGACCAAGTGTTTCAACCTCAGGAGCCAGGAGGAAGAAGAGGTTGCCGACGGCAACATGGGCGTGCCTAACGGGCGGAAGCCTTCGTACGCCTTCTTCTTCAAAGGCGGTGAGCTGTACGTCACCTCCATGCCCACCGGACGGGCGAACCTTGGGGAGGCGGTCTACACCGACGATATGACCGTGACCACAGACTACCCCAAAGAGTGGGCACAGATCTTCGACGAGGCATGGCGTGCCTTCCGCGATGGATTCTACCAACCCTCCATGCACGGCGTGGACTGGGCGGCCATGAAGACGAAATACGGCGTGCTGGTGCCCTACGTGAAGAATAGGGTAGACCTGAACTACGTCATCGGCGAGATGATCGGTGAGCTGACTTGCGGCCACGCCTACATCAATCTTGGAGAATACGCCAAGCCCGCTCGCCTACAGACAGGACTGCTGGGCGCCGAGGTGTCGCGCGACGCCTCTTCGGGATTCTTCCGTCTGGAGAAGATTCTCGAAGGTGCCTCATGGAGCCGCACCCTCCGCTCGCCGCTCACCGAGCCGGGCGTGAAAGCGGCCGTGGGCAACTACATAGTGGCTATCGACGGCGTACCTTCCAATACGGTGAAGGATATGTACGCCTTGCTCGTGGGCAAGGCTGGCGTGCGCACCGAGCTATCCATCAACAGCCGTCCGCAGCTCGCCGGGGCGCATAAGGTGGCGATCACGCCCATAGCCGACGAATACCCCCTCTATCATCACGCCTGGATACAAGAGAATATTCGTAAGGTAGACAAGGCTACGGGCGGAAAGGTGGGGTACATCTACATCCCCGACATGGGCGTGGAGGGACTGAATGAGTTCTCGCGCTACTTCTATCCGCAGATAGACAAGGAGGGGCTGATTATCGACGACCGCGCCAATGGTGGAGGAAACGTGTCGCCCATGATCCTCGAACGCCTCTCGCGCGAAGCCTATCGTCTGACGATGTATAGAGGTTCCACCCACGTAGGCACCATCCCCGACGCCACACAAACGGGTCCCAAAGTGTGCCTCATCAACAAATACTCGGCATCCGACGGCGACCTCTTCCCGTGGGGATTCCGTGCGCTGGGGCTGGGCAAGCTCATCGGCATGCGTACTTGGGGCGGCATCATCGGCATTAGCGGGTCACTACCCTTCATCGACGGCACGGACATCCGCGTACCTATGTTTACCAGCTATGACGCCAAGACGGGACAATGGATCATCGAGAATCATGGAGTGGATCCCGATATTGTGGTGGACAACGACCCCGTGAAGGAGTGGAATGGCGAGGACCAACAGCTCGACGCCGCCATCCAGGAGGTACTCAAGGAACTGAAGGATCGCAAACCCCTGCCGCCAGTGCCCGCACCGAGGAACTGGAAGAACGGGGGAAGCAGTATGTAGTGATTAGTGATTAGTGATTAGTCCGCACGGCGTGAGCGACGTGCGGACTAATCGTACTCGAGAGAAGCGCTCACCTCTCCCTGAGAGAAGCTTTGGCCTCTCCCCAAGAGATGCCCCCCATCTCTCCTTAATGGGAGCGTCCACCTCTCCCAATGAGTACGGAGCTTCTTCCCCTAAGCGTACGGATAGACTTTCCGGTCACGACCCGGATTGGCTCACCTTTCAGCGACCATACGTGGGCTTAATGGCTCAAGGTAGATTTGCGGTTCTGGATAGACACGGGATATTCCCGGTGCCCCGATCTATAATCAACAATGAGCGTGGAACGGAAGGCCTGCCTCACCTTCGTTTTACTTGAACCTCGAGCGGTCCACCTCCTCGCGCTGTCTCTCCTTGTACCCGCCAAATTTATAGGTGAACGATACGCCCAGCTGGCGGAAGGTAGCGTAATGGTTCGTGACGTACTGCGTCTTGAAACGGATGCGTGGTGAGATGCCGTTGGTCTGGAAGATGTCGTTGGCGTAGAGGTTGACGATGGCGTTGCCCCGGGCGAAGGCGTAGCGCAACGAGGCGTTGACGTTACCCGAGGCGGGAAGGTCGTAGATGCCTTGGTGCGCCAGGCTGCGTATCATGCCCGAGAGGGTGAGCTTCAGGTCGGGCTTGGTGGAGAGGGTGAAGGTGTTGGTGAGGCGGGCCATGCCCCAGAATATGGCGCGGTTGAAGGGGATGTCGTAAAAGTCGGCGTCCTTCTCGTGCTGCCACACGCCGATGAGGCTGAGGCGGGAATTGAGCCAGTTGCCGGCCTTGAAAGGGAGGGTGGCTTGCACGCCCGACTGCTGGGCGTAGTCGAAATTGAGGTACCGGTAGATCTCCACCAGTCGCTGGGAGGATTGGTAAAGCGTCTGTGTGGAGTAATCCTTGGTATGCTGGAACCAGGCGGAGAAGACGTACTTGCCCCGCAGCACGTAGGTGAGTGAGAGGTTGTACTCCTGCGAGGGCTTCAGTAGTGGGTTGCCTTGCACCTCGGAATATCCGCCGCCCAGGTAGGAGGTGACATCCTGCACGGCCCAGTAGCCGGGGTACGACTTGTCGCTGCTAAGGCTCAGCTGCCAGAGGTTGGTGGGCGAGAGCATGTAGGTGAGGTTCACCACGGGATACCAGTCCCATTGGTTCCACACGGGTGTCTTGTACCGCTCGGCGGCCAGCGACGCGTCTATCGACAGCTTGCCGAAGTTCTTGTTGAAGCCGGCGTACAGGTTGAGCGTCTGTTCCCTGCGCCGCGAGGTCATGTCGGTGGGTATGGTCGGGCCATCGCTCTCGGCGTCGGTATAGTATTGGTGGCTATGGTCCACGCTGGTGGTGTAGGTCACGCCGTAGTTCAGCCCCCAGCCGTCGCCCAGCTTATGCTCTTGCGAGAGGAAGAGCTTCCAGGCGTTGATGCGCTGGCTGTCGCTGGAGCGGAACGATATGCTCTCGCCCAGCATCTCGCTGCTGAGGAGCTGGTTGGAGGGGGAATGGTAGTAGGTCAGCTCGGCGCCGGCCCGCAGGCCGAAAGGCGCTTGATAGTCGATGCGTCCGTTGTGCAGCCAGTCGTTGCCGTCGCTTTGGTTGCCGGAGTGTTGCGTGCCGTCCACCGTGCCGTAGCTGTGCGAGGTGGAGTAGGCGCCGGTGTAGACGGCGCTTAGGCGGTGGTTCGTGCCGAAGTTGTAGTCGGTTCCGACACGGAAGTTATGGACGTGGTTCCTGTTGCGCCAGGTCTCGTCGGTGTTGACAGGTGTCGCGTCACCGTTGGAAAGCGTATGGATCGCGTCTTTCTCGGTGAGCCGATAGACTCTGCCGTGTGTATGCGAGTAGAGGAAGTCGGCCGAGAATTTGTTGTGGTTGAAGTTGAAGGAAGCTCGCTCCTCGAAGTCCTCGTAGTGCTCTTGGGCATATTTGCCGTACAGCTCGCCCTGCCAGGAATCCCTTGTGCCGGTGTTCTGTTTCAGCGTGATGTTGATGAGCGCTCCCCGCACTTGGTAGCGGGCAGGCGCGTTGTACATCACCTCGGCGTTCTCGATGCGGCTGGCGGGGATGCTTTTCAGCAGGGTGTAGAATTGGCTGGCGCTCATGGTAGTGACCTGTCCGTTCAGGATGACGGTGACGCTCTTGCCCGCCAGTGTCAGCGCGCCATCCATTTCGGCTACTCCAGGCAATTCCTTGATGGCGTCGTAGGCGTTGTCCACGGGCAGGTTCCTGATCAGTCGGGGAACGTCGTACAGCAGTTTGCCTTGCGTGGCCTTGACGATGGGGCGTTCGCCCATGACCATCACTTCAGGCAGTGAGCGGTAGAGGCTATCCAATGCTCCGTCCTTCGTGATGATGCTGTCGGCCGAAAGGGTTCGTTCTGTGTTCTCTTGTGCGCTCGCCCCGGCCCAGGCAAAACATAAAAAGAGGATTGAAAGTAGGTGTTTCATTGCGATTCCGGTTGTTTACGATTGGGCAAAGATAATATTTCTCCCTAACAATATCTATTCCTTATTGCGAAAAAGTGAATGGAGAGCGCCTTTTGATGCGGAAAAAGGCAATCGGCCGTGGATGAGCGGCTCCATGACCAACGTCAACTCCTTGTTTCTGAGAGTAGCGAGTCAAGCCTGCAAACAGGTTCGCGAGTACCTATCTCGGCGATGTGAGGGCTTCACGGGCTATTGCGCATGATCATATTTTCTTGAATGTTAGGCATGAATAGCGGATGGTATGCTCTCCACCACCTGCTCGATGATCCGGGGGAAGTGCTCATATTCCAGCCCGTGCACTTTTTGCGCCACGTCCTCGAACGTGTCGGTGGGAAGCACGGGGCAGGTGGCCTGGAAGATGACGGCTCCTTCGTCGTATCGCTCATTGATATAATGTATAGTGATGCCGCTCTCCGTTTCGCCCGCGGCCACCACAGCCTGGTGCACGCGGTCGCCGTACATCCCCTTGCCACCAAACTTGGGCAGCAGGGCGGGGTGGATGTTGACGATCCGGCCGGGATAGGCGCGCAGAAGCGATTCGGGCACGCGAAGCAGGAAGCCGGCCAATACCACGAAGTCGGTTCCATGTTTTTTCAGCGCCTTCAGCACCTCGGTGCCGTCCGTCCAAGCTTCCTTGGGAAACACCGCGCCGGGTACGCCCAGCTTCTGGGCACGCTCCAGTACGCCGGCCTGATTCTTGTTGGACACTACCAATGTTACCCGAACGGAAGAATCCTCCCGTTGGAAATAGCGGATAATGTTCTCCGCGTTCGTCCCCGCTCCCGAGGCGAGAATGGCTATATTTCTATTCATACACCTTTAGTTTTATGCACAAAACAGTGAAAAATGTGCAAATCTCTGCATTTATTTATTTAAATACTTGCGCAACACGATAAATATTCATTCCTTTGCAGCGCAAAATTAAAGAAATAAAACTAATTATTAATTAAAAACTAAAAGTTATGTCTGAAATTGCATCAAGAGTAAAAGCGATTATCGTTGATAAATTAGGCGTAGAAGAAACAGAAGTTACGAACGAAGCAAGCTTCACTAACGACCTGGGAGCAGATTCTCTTGACACTGTAGAACTTATCATGGAATTCGAGAAAGAGTTTGGACTTTCGATTCCCGACGACCAAGCTGAGAAGATTGGTACTGTGGGCGATGCCATTACTTATATCGAGGAACACGCTAAGTAAGAAACCGATTTCATCGATATGGAATTAAAAAGAGTGGTAGTAACAGGCCTTGGCGCCATTACTCCTGTTGGCAACGGGGTTCCCGATTTTTGGGAGAACTTAGTGAACGGGGTTAGTGGAGCGGGGCCTATTACTCATTTTGACGCATCGTTATTCAAGACCCAATTCGCGTGCGAAGTGAAAAACTTCGACGTTACGAAATATATCGACCGCAAGGAAGCCCGGAAGATGGATCTGTACACGCAGTACGCCATCGCCGTAGCCAAGGAGGCAGTAGAAGACTCCGGACTTGACGTGGAGCAGGAAGACTTGAACCGGATTGGCGTCGTGTTCGGTGCCGGCATCGGTGGCATACATACCTTCGAGGAAGAGGTGAGCGGCTACTACACCCACCTCGAGAATGGCCCGAAGTTCAATCCCTTCTTCATCCCCAAGATGATTTCGGACATCGCCGCCGGCCAAATCTCTATCCTTTACGGCTTCCATGGTCCCAACTATGCGACCTGCTCGGCTTGCGCCACCTCGACCAACGCCATTTCCGACGCGTTCAACCTCATTCGCCTGGGCAAGGCCAACGCCATTGTCTCCGGTGGTTCCGAGGCCGCCATCTTCCCCGCCGGGGTAGGTGGGTTCAACGCCATGCACGCCTTGTCTACCCGAAACGACGAGCCGGACAAAGCCTCTCGCCCGCTTAGCGCCAGCCGCGACGGATTCGTCATGGGCGAGGGAGGCGGATGCATCGTTCTTGAAGAACTGGAGCACGCCAAGGCGCGCGGAGCGAAAATATACGCCGAAGTGGCCGGAGTGGGCATGTCGGCCGACGCCTATCACCTTACGGCTTCACATCCCGACGGGCTGGGCGCCAAGCTGGTGATGCGCAACGCCTTGGAAGACGCCGGGATGAATCCCGAGGAAGTGGACTACATCAACATTCACGGCACATCGACACCCGTGGGCGACATCTCCGAAGTAGTGGCCATCCAGGACGTTTTCGGCGAGCATGCGTACAAGCTGAACATCAGCTCCACCAAGTCAATGACAGGGCACTTGCTCGGTGCCGCCGGCGCGGTGGAGGCTATCGCCAGCATCCTGGCCATCAAGGATGGCGTCGTACCTCCCACCATCAACCATGAAGAAGGCGACGACGACCCCAAGATTGACTACCGCCTGAACTTTACGTTCAACAAGGCGCAACGACGCGAGGTGAACGTGGCTCTTTCCAACACCTTCGGGTTCGGAGGCCACAACGCATGCGTCATTTTCAAGAAATACGCTGAGTAATATCGTGCTACGTAACACCATAGACAGGATAAGGCTTCTTTTCCGAAAGGATAGGGAGTCTTATCTTCGTTTCTATAGGATACTTGGTTTCTATCCCCGCGACATACGCCTCTACGAGCAGGCGCTCCGTCACAAGTCCTCTTCCATCCGGACGGAGAAGGGGCGGCAGCTCAACAACGAGCGGCTCGAATTTCTGGGCGACGCCATACTCGACGCCATCGTTGGCCACATCGTCTACCAACGTTTTGATGGTAAGCGCGAGGGATTTCTCACCAACACACGCTCCAAGATCGTGCAGCGCGAGACACTCAACAAGCTCGCCGTGCAGATCGGGCTTGACAAGCTTATCAAGCTCTCCAGCCGCTCTTCCTCCCACAACAGCTACGTCTGCGGGAATGCCTTCGAGGCGTTCGTCGGAGCCATTTATCTCGATCAGGGATACGACCGCTGCAAGAAGTTTGTTGAGCGACGCATCATCGACCGTTACATCGATCTCGACAAGGTGTCGCGCAAGGAGGTCAACTTCAAGTCGAAGCTCATCGAATGGAGCCAAAAGAACAAGATGGAGGTGTCTTTCGAACTGATTGAGCAAAGTATCGATCGGGAGAGCAATCCCATCTTCCAGACCGAGGTCCGGGTCCGGGGCGTGCCGGTCGGCAAAGGGGTAGGCTACTCCAAGAAAGAATCGCAGCAGAACGCCGCCCGCACGGCTATCAAGCAAGTCAAGAATTCCACCTTCATGAATGCCCTGCTATCCAGCGTATCCAACGACGACACCGTGGAAGAGGTTGGGGTGGAAAACATTGCCGCCGCCGACAATGGCGAGGCATAGCAACTCCCTTTTTATAAAGTCGGGACAGGGCCGAAACCCCTGTCTACACGCTTTTCGGACGTCCAAATGCTGATGGGATCTTATCTGCTTATCCCTTCGCGAACCGTAGCTCGGGAAGGATGATTTTGAGTTCACGTTGGTAATCGTTCCACCACCAATGGACGACAAAATTGACCTGGGCACTTCGTAGCATGTAGCCTTTGGAACGCCATTCGGCTATGCGTTCCACGAATTTTTGCGAGAACTTCAGGACAGGTTGCCCGTTGGCGTTGAGGTAATTGTCACCGTTCACGCTTAACGCATCGCCGCTCACGAGCGGTTCGACAAGGGTTTGTATACGACCGAAGTAGCCCAGATTCACGTCTTCGTGGGTCAGTTGAATCGCTATTTCGTTGGGCGATGGATAGAGGGTCTCATCTTCCTGCCGTTCCATATTTCCTACCGAGAGGCGGTCGAGACAATCATTACGGAGCACGACGGTCAGGTTTCGTTTCGCCCTTGTCATGGCGACGTATAGCAGGCGTTTCTCCTCGTCTTTCGTCGGGTTGAAGCTCTCGAGCAACAGAAAGATGTTGTCGTATTCCTTCCCTTTGGCTTTGTGTATGGTGGAGACGAAGATGGTCTCGCTTTCCTCACGGATGAAATCCTCCAATTTGGATTCGCGGAAGAAAGCGTCGAGATCCGATTTGTATTTCCGCTTGGGGTTCGTCACTTCGAAATCGTAGAGCATGTTGTGGCAGAGTTCCAGCTTGTCGCTCTGCGAGAAACTCTTGTCCATCGCCCTCTTGGCGGCATCCCATACTTGGTCGCTGATGGTATGCGTCTCGCTGTCCGTATCGATCTGGTTCCAGAAAAACCGCGTCTCGGCGAGGTTGCGCAAGCTGAAGGCGTCGTTGGTCTGGACCAGCTTGGCCGGCATCCCGTCTTTCAACAGCAAGCCGACAATCAGCAAAGCCGCCTCGTTCGTCTTCGTCAGCACGCAGGTGGTGCCCCGAAGTTCGGTCTTGAGCAACGCCTGTACCAATGGGACAACGAGTTGGTCGCCCCGCTGGCGGAGTATACGGATCTGTCCATTGTCACGTTGTTTGGCCACGACGGGCATCTCTTTCAGTCGATGGGTGATGCCTCTCACGAACTGGTCGCTCAACCTCACCAGATTGTCCTTGCTCCGATAATTCTCGAGCAGTTCGTATTTCTTGGCGTGATACTCCCGCATGAGCCGCTCCATGTACTGGGGGCTTGCTCCCCTAAATTCGAATATGCTTTGGTCGTCGTCACCCACGGCGATGAGCCTCATTTCTTCATTTCGTTCCATAAGCGCCGCTATCAGGCCAAACTCATCCTCATTCATGTCCTGTGCCTCGTCGATCACCAGCACTGCCTTTGTGACGCGGCTGGCTTCCACTTCGCCATTCCGGATCTTTTCCACGGCGTCTTTCAGGATGGAATCCGACCGCTCCACGCTACCCACCCTTCCCAAGAGGTCGAAGCAGTAGGAGTGGAACGTCTTTATCTCGATAAAGTTGGCGGCATTGCCTATCAACTTCAGCAACCGTTTCTTGAACTCGGTGGCGGCGGCCCTCGCGAAGGTGAGCATCAGCAGTTGCTCGTGCTTCACGTCTTCCATCAGGAGCAAGGAAGCCAGCTTATGCGCCAGCACCCGGGTTTTTCCGCTTCCCGGCCCAGCGGCCACTACGATGTATTTGGAAGTATTGTCCTTGATGATGCCCAGCTGGCTCGGCGACAAGTCTCCGAACAGCTGGCGGAATTTGGCCGGAGTGATATTGCGTTTGATATCTTCCTGCCTGCTACCTTTGAAATACTTGCTGAGGAACGAACCGTAATTCAGCTGGAAATAGTCGTTGACAAACGTCAGCGCACCCTCGTAGTCATCGATCATCTTCTTGGCATATTCGCCCACGATGTGGATCTGTGCCACCTTGTTTTCGTAGAACAGGTTGAGCTTTTGGTAGTCCTCCATTTTGTACTGTATCCTGTTGTCTTGCTCTAAGCGTTCAATCGTCAGGCCATTGTAGGTGACAAGGAAACCTCCCTCCATCTTGATGGCGTCAATCCTCGACAGGTAGAAAAGCGCGTCCTTTATGTCCGCGATCTCTGCCGTTGTCCCGAAGCTCCACATCGAACGCCCGAGAGCTTCTTTCAATTCATTGACCGAAAATTCGACGGCGATCTCCTCTTTGACCACATTGTCTTCGTTATTGGTGGCAGTGCGGTTACTTTTTTCATAGAGATACTCGGCAATGAATGGTACCAATCTATAGCACGCCTCCATCTTCTCCGTCAACTCTTGCTTGGGGTAGAGGTTTCGTATAGCGACATGGTTTTTGGAGTATGCCATGTTTTTCCGTCTTATCCAATGCTTGATCTCCCAAAAGTTGAGTATCGTCTTGATGATGTTGACGGAGACATCGTCGCAACCGTTCTTTCCCGCGTCTTCATTCAATTCTTTCAAAGAATACACCTGTTGTTCCTCGTTTCCAAGGCGCGAAAGCAGATAGTTGGCCACTCGACCGTACGATTGCACGACACGTAGTGAGCGATTCTTGTTTTCCCTGCGCTTGATGAAGGCGGTCAAGTCCATGGCGTCGGCCAGAATCTTCTCTTCGCGAAGCAAGTAGATGATGTTGATTACCTCATCCTTCACGATACCCAGATGATCGCTGAGGTAGTCAACCCGTGCTTCCGCTTCATTCTCATCCAACGCCTTTCGACTTCTACTGCCAACGAGGGCTTTGATAATCCGAGTCGCCTGTTCGCGCTGTTTGTCGTTGACGAACAGCGTGGAAGCGTTGATGCGATCGACGGCTTCCTGGGCAGTCTCGACCTGGATGCTGTTGGCGAACACTCTCGGCATGTTCCGTCCCCGCTTCACGTAGCCAGCGTCTTCCAATGCGGCGATGGCCGCTTTCACTCTCGTCTCGATATCCATCACGTTTTCGTCCCATCCAGCTTTGCGGGCAATCTCTAATGCCGAGTTGGAGACGGTGGTACGAATATGCGTGATATGTTTGATAGCTCTCCATATTTGTTGTATCTCCTTGATGGATAACTTCGTCTGGTTCAGCAAGATGAAATGCTTGCTTAAATCCTCTTCGTTGAAGAGCACGAAGCAATCGGCTTCGATACGCTCGTCTCTCCCCGCCCTTCCAGCCTCTTGGACGTAGTTCTCCAGCGAATCGGATATGTCGTAGTGAATCACCATCCCTACGTCTTTCTTGTCGACACCCATCCCGAAGGCCGAGGTGGCTACCATAATCGATATCTCGCCCGCGATGAAGGCGTTTTGGTTGGCGACCTTCTCCGTGGCTTTCATCTTCCCGTGGTAGGGAGCGGCGGTCAAGCCGTCCTTGGTCAGTCGCTGGGCAAGTTCATACGCTCTCCGCGTGCGCGACACGTAGACGATGGTTGGGCAAGGCTTCGCTTCTATCAAGCGACGTAGCGTTTGGTATTTGTCTTCTTCGTTCGTCTCCTCGAACACCTTGTAGTGCAGATTGGAACGTGAAGCGCCCGACTGGAACACCTCAAGTTCCAAGGCGAGTTTCTCCTTGAAGTAGGAGCGTATATCCTCGATGACTTTCTGTTTGGCAGTGGCCGTGAAGCAAGATACGGGAATGCTCCCGTCCAGGTTTTTCTGTTCTTGAATCTTCTTGATGAAGTCGCCAATATACAGATAATCGACCCTGAAATCCTGTCCCCATGCCGAGAAGCAGTGCGCTTCATCGATCACGAAGCGTACGACTTTGCGCCCCATGATCAACCGTTCGATGGTCCGCGAGCGCAGCGATTCGGGAGAGATATAGAGAATGGCTGCCGATCCGTCTTCTACCCGTTCAAAGGATTTCGCTCGTTCTATCGGATCGAGCAGTCCGTTGACGGTGACCGCCCTCGTGATTCCTTGGCTCTCGAGATTGTCGACCTGGTCTTTCATCAACGACTGCAATGGGGAGATAACCACGGTCAGTCCTTGTTGATTCTCGCCGTTCATCAACGCCGGCAATTGAAAAGTAAGCGACTTGCCGCCGCCGGTAGGGAATACCGCCAATATGGAATGGTTACGTATGGCGGCCTCGACAGCCTGTTCCTGCAACGGCTCGCCCTCATACGTCCGAAAGGCGTCGAACCCAAAGAAACGCTTCAGCCCCTTATGCGCGTCCAACGCCTCGTCGCAATACGCACAGCCATAAAGGCAAGGCGTGCTCCGCAGCGACGTCATGATTTGTTCTACCTTCGGATAATTCTTTAGCACCCAGGGTGGCGTAATGGAATCTATTCCTTGATGCTTGGAGTACGAATCGATGAGCGACAAGGCGTAAGCCAGTTCGACGGGATACTTCAAGATCAGATTCGATAGCTTGGCATGCTCACAAACGCTACCCTCGAAATATTGGCGAATGAGCGATTCAACATCTTCCGCTCCACCGTCTTCGTAAGCTTGGAAAACGAAGAAAGCCCGGAATTCCTCTGCCTCACGGAGCAACAAATAGAGCAACCGCCGTAACGTCTGGTCCATCGCACGGAAAGCGGTCACTTCGTCGTCGAACAGTTCCTTGGCCTTGATGGCGTCGTTCAGAGGATTATTCAGTTCGTCAGATTGCAATTTATCATCTTTCAGCAGGGCGTGGTAAGGCTTCGTGGGGAAAAGTAGGGGTGAGAGGTGCAGTGTATCGATGACGTGCTCCCGAGGGATGCCGGCACTCCGAACGGCATCGCCAATATAGGTCATATCGTGCCACAGGATGTTGTGTCCCGCCACGAACTGTATCCCTTCCAGGAACCGGGTAAAATCTTCCGCGGACGCCCTGTGGAAGCGACTTCCGTCATCTTTCACGCCGCCGAGGTCGAGAATCGTCCCTCTTTCTGGATTAATCTCGCTATCAATGAACGCTATCCGTGTCATTTTCAAAGAGCATACTTCTGGATAGCAAACATACGCAAATTCTTCTAATGCGGCAAGACAAGCGTATATTTATTTAATGGAACGGTGATTAGGGGGGTGTAGCTACTTGGCGAAGGGTGAATGAAATAATGGGGCATGCGCAATAGTACGTGGCTTCACCATGCCCATAGAGAAGCTCGCGTCCCACAGGCACGGGACAACTGTCCCTCGCCCGTGGGACAAGTGTCCCTCGCCCGCGGGAAAAAAGTCCCGTGCCCGTGGGACAGACGTCCCGCTTAGGTGGGACATCACGGACATGCAGGCGTATTTGAGGAGTGCGTGCGGGAAGGGTTGGTGGATAGCCATGGGCTTCATATATAGGAACGTTCGCAAGGAGATACGCTGTACCCACCAGCTATACTTCGTGCGGCCTGTTTTTGTGCTTGGGGCGAAAGGCGCGCATTCGGACAAAGCGAAACTCATTAGACGCTGATGACACGGATAACACGGATCTAAAATATATAAATCCGTGTCA
>JAISIZ010000047.1 GCA_031261785.1 Mediterranea sp. (in: CFB group bacteria) | reverse complement strand
CGTGTTCCTCGCATATCGCCTCTTCGGGGGCTGACGCCCCCGGCCGGCTGGGCAAGCCCCGAGGGTGTTTATAGGGGCTACGCCCCCATTGCTGTGGGTTCTTGGTGAAAATGCGATGGAAAATGAAAGGTATAATGAAAGGATGATTAATTTTGCGAGAGCTGACAAGCAATGACTATTCACCCTAACATTATACCGATATGAACGTACAAAGAAACAAAATTAGTTTTAGTGGACAAAGAGTTTTCGTTGGAATCGACATCCACAAGAAAAGTTGGGACGTCACGGCCATGACTTCCGGGGGTTACGTCAAGAGCTGCCACCAGCCCGCTTCGGCCACCGCGCTCCTGGAGTTCCTGAACCGGCATTTCCCCCAGGGCGACTACCTGGCCGTCTACGAGAGCGGTTTCAGCGGCTTCTCCACGTATTACGCGCTCACCGGTCTTGGCGTACGCTGCCTGATCATCAACGCCGCCGACCTGTCGAGCACGCAGTACGAGCGCGTGATGAAGTCCGACCGCGTGGATTCGGCCCGCCTGGCCCGGGAACTGCTCAAGGACGGGGAGCGTATAAAAGGCCGCGTGTACGTGCACTCCAGGGAGAACCTCGACGACCGTTCCCTGCTGCGCCTTCGCACGACGATGCGGAAGCAGTGGAACGGTTACCAGTCCCGGATCAAGCACCTGCTGCACTGCAACGGGGTGGAGATCCCCCCTCGCTTCGGGGGGTCGGACGCCCGCTGGACGAAGGCTTTCCGTTCCTGGCTCGGCGGCGAGGAGGTGGAACTCCTGTCCCCCGGGCGGCAGACTCTCGACTTCCTGCTTTCCGTGGAGGAGCGCCTGCGCGCCCAGGTATTGGAGCTGACGGGGAAGATACGGCGACTGAGCCGCGAGCCGAGGTATTCGGCGCCCTGCGCCCGCCTGATGACCATACCTGGCGTCGGCCTGCTCACGGCCATGTCGATACTCCTGGAGATAGAGGATCCCCGCCGGTTCGGGAACGAGAAGAGGTTCGCCTCCTACCTGGGCCTGGTACCGACCAGCCACAGCAGCGGGGAGAGGGTCTCCAACGGCGAGATGACTTTCCGGGGGAACCATTGGCTGGGGGCGATGGTCATGGAGAGCGCGTGGGTGGCGATACGGCGCGATTCCGCGCTGGCCAGCGTCTACGGGAAAGCCCTCAAGAGCATGCCCCCGGCCAAGGCCATCGTGAAGGTGGCCCGCAAGATATCGAACCGCATCCGCGCCGTGTTGATGGGAAAGGAAGATTATATATATGCCAAATGCTGAAGGCATTCAAACATAAAAGCCTGTCGGACAAACTTCATCCGGGTGACTCCTCCGCGTCTCTTGATGGATCCGCCGCGATACCATCTCTATTGTAGTTTGTTGCGCCCGCCTGTTTAAACTGAAGCAGTAAATTGTTGCCCGTCATAGTCCGGGTCAACTGAAAGAAGTTTGTTTGACAGCGCTTTTATCTGACAGACAGGACGGCCGATGACTTGACCGCCATCCGCCGCCAGCAGGTCAGGCTTTTGTCCCGACCGGCCGTTGGTTTGCTCTTTCCCACGTGTTGGGAGGCCGCAAACGAGTTAAATGATGCAAAATATCATCCTTTTGTTTGGATTGCAACATAGAAGGGACGTGGCGTGCCGCGTCTCGCCGCTGGCGGGAGTTCACCACAGATTACACAGATTCGCACAGATTTTGTGATGATTGGTCTGCTCTGTGTCCTCTGTGGTGAACTTCCGCAAGCGGGGAGACGATACAGGATAAACACAGTTTTTCAGCGGTGCCCTGACGTCCGCCCCTAAAAAACGAAAGAAACAGCAGATGTTTGCCCCTAAAAAACGAAAGAAACGATGAATGTTTGCCCCTAAAAAACGAAATATATCAGAATAAAGCCCTACATTCGCGACCATAAACGTACACAGTGCCCTATCATTATGAGCAAGAAATACCTGAGACGTAACATCGACAAGGAGCTGCTGGCCTGGAAAGAGGCCGAGCGCCACAAGCCCCTCTTGCTACGAGGAGCCAGACAAGTAGGCAAATCGTCGACCGTCAGGGAACTGGGTCAGCGGTTCGTCTACTTCGTGGAGGTAAACTTTGAACGCGACGACAAAGAGTTGCGCGTCAAAAGCGTATTTGAACGAGGTACGAATCCCAAGCGCATCTGCGAAGAACTCTCGCTGATATATGGGCAACCCATCATACCCGGGAAAACCTTACTGTTTCTGGACGAGGTGCAAGCTTGTGTTCCAGCCATCACCTCGCTACGTTATTTTTATGAAGAATATCCCGAACTCCATGTCATCGCCGCAGGGTCTTTGCTGGAGTTTGCCCTGCAAGAGCTTCCCTCATTCGGCGTAGGCCGCATCCATTCCCAGTTTCTGTATCCGTTCTCGTTCGACGAATACCTGCGCGCCATGGAGATGGACCATTTGGCCGACGCCATCCAAAACGCGTCGCCCGAGACTCCTCTTCCCGAGGCCGTCCACGCCAAGTGCACGCAGCTGCTGACCCGTTTTATACTCATAGGCGGAATGCCCGAGGTGGTATCGACATACGCACGGAGCGGCTCACTGCTGGATTGCCAGCAAGCGCTCAACGAACTGACGCTTTCGTTGTACGACGATTTTTCGAAATACAAGCAACGGGTACCCACGGCACGGCTGCGTGAGGTCTTTTCGGCCGTCATCCACCAAACGGGCGATAAGTTCGTGTACGCCAACGTATCGCCAGAGTTCAACCGTCCACAGATCAAGGAGAGTATAGGCCTGCTGGAGCTGGCTGGCATCATTTACCCCGTGACGCATACGGCCGCCAACGGGTTGCCTTTAGCGGCCGAAATGAATACCAAGTTTCGCAAATGGTTCGTCCTCGACACGGGCATCTATCAGCGCTTCCTGCGCTTAGACCTGAACCAGCTGTTTGCTTCCGAAAGCTTGCGGCAAGTGAATAAAGGCGCGTTGGCCGAGATGTTCGTCGGTCTGGAGATACTGAAAGCCGCTCCCAGTACATACCCCACCCAGCTCTATTATTGGCAGCGCGAAAAGCATGGAAGCCTTGCCGAGGTGGACTATGTGATACAACGCGACGCCGACATCCTGCCCGTAGAGGTCAAAGCCGGAACACGAGGATCCATGCAGAGCATGTTCCAGTTCATGGCCGAGAAGCGTAGCGCTTATGGCATTCGCTGTTCCTTAGAGAATTTCGGCTCTTTCCGGGACATCAAGATATATCCCCTATACGCCGCCTCGCGGATAACCCGCTAAAGGCCGCCGCCTCACTTCTCACCCAGCCGCAGCTCCACCGCCACGGGGAGGTGGTCGGAGGGATAGTTGTTCCCGTTGTTGTCGGACACCACGACGTAACGCAGCACGCTGAAGGTTCCGCTGGTGAAGATGTAGTCGATGCGACGGCTCCCGACGGGATTGTGAAACCGGCGGTTGAACGTGCCCGACGGGCCGTAGGGCGGAACTTGGCTCACCTGGCGAGTATCGTTGAGGTAGGCCGACAGGGTCTTGACCTGTTCGGTGTCGTCGGTGGAGTTGAAGTCGCCCGTGCAGACGATGGGCGCGTCGCCCGCTATCTCCTTCATCTTCCGCACCATGAGGTATCCCGATTCGCGCCGCGCCACTTCGCCCTCGTGGTCGAAGTGCACGTTGAAGAGGTAGAACGTCCGCTTCGTCAGCTTGTCCCTGAACTCGGCCCACGAGCAGACGCGATTGCAGCAGGTGGCGTCCCAGCCTTTGCCGGGTTGGTCGGGCGTGGGACTTAGCCAGAAGTCGCCCGACCGCAGGATGTCGAAGCGCTCCTTTTTGTAGATGATAGCCGAATGTTCACCGGCGTCCTTCCCGTCGTCGCGTCCATGTCCCGTATAGGCATACCGGACGGAGTCGCAAAGGTCGTCGAGCTGATGCTTGAATCCCTCCTGCGTGCCCACCAGGTCGAAGTTGTGGAAACGTATCAGCGCGCGCACGTCGTCCTTACGATGCGTCCACGACAGGAGGCTGTCCGCCGGGGTATCCATGCGGAGGTTGTAACTGGCCACGTTGAGCGTGACGGTCTTATGCTCTATTTCGCAAGAGACGCAGAGCGAAGCGAATAGGATCGGTAGAAGAAAATGTTTCATATCGTTCAGCATAAATCATGTTGGTTCGAAAACGATGTCCCGTATCTTGATTTTACATGGCTAACGGTACAGCTTGCTCGGTACGCCCTTGCCAAACAGATCGTCGCCCAGCGTAGTGATATGGTGCCCGTTGGCGTGTACGCGTCGCAGGCGGTCGCACCCCGTGAAGGCGGCGTACTCGATGGCCGTCACCGTAGCGGGCAATTCCAGCGTGCCGGCCAGGCGCGCGCAATCGCTGAAAGCTCGCTGCCCGACGCGCTCCAGCTTGGCGGGGAGACTGACGCGTAGGAGGTATTTCTTCTGCGCGAAGGTAAACTCGGGGATGGCGGTGGCGTTGGTACGCGAGAGGTCGGCCTCGACGAGGTTGGGCATGAAGTCGCGTATGATCTTGAAGTCGGCGGCGTCCAGCTTGCCCTCCACGGTGAGGAAGTTGATCTCCTGCGGCTGCATGCCCGCTTTCAGGATCTCATCCTCCAGCTTGCCCATCAGGCCCACCTGTAGCGTGACGGCCTTCGGGTCTCCCTCGAGAAAGGCGAAATGTTCCCAGCGATTCTTCACGCGATAGGCGTCGCCGCATCCCAGCGGCACGAAGATGGCGGTGACGCTGTCGGCCAACGCTTCGGGTAGCAGGTTGGGAGGCGTCTTTCGTCGTATCTGGCACAGCTTGAGGTTGTCGCATCCCTTGAAGGCGGCGTCCTCGATGTTCCGGATTTTTTCGGAGAGAATCACCTTCTCGAGCGTCGTTTTTCCCCGGGCCACGCCGTCCACCACGTTGGAGAAGGCGTATGCGGGAAGGAAGTTGGCCATGTAGACGTAGAACTTCCCATTGGGGTAAGTCCCTTTCTTGCCGGCGTACATCTTGATCTCGGCGTTCGAGATATCGAGTACGCGCAAGCTGGCGAATTCGTCGCGCAAGTGTCGGAAGTCCTCGGCGTTCAGCTTGCCCGTGAGGGTGAGGTGAGTTATGCTGTTGGCTTCTTCCTCGGTCATCATGGCTATCAGCGTGCCGGGCTTGGCCACATAATACGTCTTGCTCACTTGGGCTGTCGCCACCAGGATGTTGGTGGCGAGCATGAGCATGGTGAATAAGCATCTCGTCTTCATATCAATGACTATAAGTTTTAATAGCGGCAAAAATAGGCAAAAAACTCCACGTAAGCAATCGCTTCGCGGCCACAGCCCAAAAAACAGCCGGAAATCTTTTGCGTTCCCGCGAAAAGCAGTACCTTTGCGACCGCAAATTCGCGATGGTTCCGTAGCTCAGCTGGATAGAGCAACAGCCTTCTAAGCTGTGGGTCGAGCGTTCGAATCGCTCCGGAATCACGATTGGCACGAAAAGCCAGACACGCCCCTCTCGCACGCTCTCGCGGCCTTCCCGCATCGGCCCCGGGGAAGTACAATTCAATCGCATCCTATTTTCGCAAGCAATTCCGTATATGACAAGAAGCCCAGGCTTCCAATCCCACGTGCGTCGACATGGAGAAAGTCAGGGCTTCTTGTCCTACGCGGATTCGTGCGTAGAGCCAGCGTCTAAAAAAGAGAGCTGGCTCTACCTTTTCACTCTATAGCATTACGCCGGCTTTCACTTCACCAAGCGGTAGATCTCCGCTCCGGCGAGGAGGAAAGCGCCAGGACCGTAGACTTCGGTCATGTCGCGCGTCACCTTCTTGGGGTCGGCGCCGATGGGCTGCACATAGCCCAGCTTGCCATCAGCGTCGACAGAGGAGACGAGCGCCTCCCATCCTTTGGCGATGACCGGCATGAACTCCTCGCGGCTGAGCAACCCCTCGTTGACGCCGTAGGCCAAGGCGTAGACGAAAAAGGCGCTGCTGCTCGTCTCGGGCGACGGGTACGAGGCCGGGTCGAGCAGGCTGGCGTGCCAGAAGCCGTCGGGATTCTGCAGTTTGGCCACACGGGCGCACATCCGCACGAAAAGATCCTGATAGAACTTCCGGTACTTGCTCTTCGCGGGCAACTCGCGCAACAGCTCGGCCAGTCCGCCAACGACCCATCCATTGCCTCGTCCCCAGAATACCTTGGCCCCGTTGGCCTCCTTCTTCGTGAAGTAGCGGCTGTCGCGGAAGAAAAGGCTGTCTTGCTCGTCGTACAGATGCTTGTAGGTAGCCTTGTACTCTTTGTCCATGAAACGGATAAATTTCTTCTGTCCCGTGATGTTGTACAGTTTCAGGTAAACGGGAGGCGCCATGAAGAGGGCGTCGCACCACGTCCAATGCTCCAGCGTGGAGGCTTTGCCGTAGTCGAGATCGAAAGAACCGGTGGGCGGGTTGGCCACTACCCAGTCGGCTCTCGCCACAGTGGGATTGACCATCGCCTTTTGCTTGTACTTCTCGTACAACTGTAGCCAAGCCTGCGACACGGCGATGTCGTCGGCATGATACATACGCTTGTCGAGCTGCCAGCCGTTGCGGCGTCCCAGCTTCATCAACCAGTCGTAATAGGACTTGTCGTGGTCTTCGCGCTCGGCGATCTCCGCCCAGCGCGTCAGGCCCAGGTAAAACGGGGCATACACCCAGTTCAGTTCGCCATACTTGGAGCCGTTGAAGTTCTGTACTTGCCAATCGGCTACCCTTTTCATCTCTTGCTTCACTTCGGCTTTCGTGCCTATCTGCGCGCTCACGGGGGCGAGAGCTATGCAGAGAAGGAGTGCCGATAGTATTCCTTTTTTCATATCGCTTTTTTAATGAAGAATGAAGAATTGCGGTGCGTGCCCGCCCAGCCATTCACTGTAAGAACAGGGAAAATCGTTCGCCAAAGCGGCGCACCGCGATTCTTCATTCTTAATTCTTAATTTTCTTGATTCTTAATTCCATTCAGTGTCTTGTCAACCAGCAGGCCGTCGATGGCTTGGAGGGTGAATCTGACGTTTCGCTTCGCTCTCAGTTTGATGATGAAGAGGTTGGCGGTTCCTCCCAGCGCGGGCTTGTTGCCCACGTTGACAAAGGTGGGGTAGAGCGCTTTCGTGCCGTTACCGTGCAGGCGGTCGTAGGTGAGATTCTCCATCTTGCCCACGTTGAGCGAATCCAATCCCACATATTCGTAGTCTTGCTGGTTGTAGGGGAGAGCGAAGCTAAAGGCGTTCACGGAGCGGAGGTCGGTGCCCTTGACCGTGATTTCCAGCGTCTCGCCCGCCCGCAGGCTTCGCTTGTTGGGGAGCAGCTCTATGCTTCCCGCTACCGGTTCCACGGTCCTGGCCGACACGCCGTCCTCCAGCTGCGTGGCCACCACGGAGATGTCGTAAGCGTCGATCAGTCCGTTCTTGTTGATGTCGCCGTTGCTGATGTATCCGTCGAAGTCCGAATCGCCCTCGCGCAGGCCTGTGTAGTTGGTGTACGAGGTAAAGTCGTTCTCGTCCACCCGGCCGTCGGCATTGATATCGCCCTGGAGGTAGACGGGCGTGCCAGGCACACGGAAGACGTACAGTTCGCGTCCCGAGCCGTAGTTGCCCACACCCTCGGTGACATGCAGGCGGATGTAGCGTGCGGTGGGATGCTGGGCGAAGGTGAATACTTTCGTCTCGCCGTCGCGCTTCCACTCGAAGTTGCCCGCCTCTGTCCAATGCTCCTTGTCCATGCTATAGGCCACTGAGCCTTTCAGCAGCGTGCCGTTGCCGGCGTCGGGTCGGGGCAGGTAGTGGAACTTGTCGAGCGTGCATACCTTCACGAGGTCCATCGTCAGGTCAAAGGGTATCGCGTTCGCCTGGTAGCGGGTGTGCCAGATGCCGTCGCCCGTCTCGGAGAAGTTGAACATGTTCTTGATGCCGAATCCACCCTGGTTGGCTACGCTCGTCTCCCCCCGTATGCCTTGTATGGCGAACTCCAGCGGGTTGGACTTCGTGCGCGCGCCGAACGTCGCCCAAGGCGAAGTACCCTCCTTGTTCACCGAGCGCGCCTGGAAGGAGTAGTCGGTCTCGGGACTCAGGTTGTCGAACAGCAAGGTGGTGTCCTTGATGGTGGTGTAGCGCATGCCGTCGAACATCAGCTCGTAGTAGTCGGCACCCGGCACGGGCTGCCACGAAGGGCGCAACGTGTATGCCCCGGCCTGCGAGGAGGGCACTCCCGCCTGGGGAGGCACGAGGGTGCCGACATGGCTGAGCAGCTTGCTGACGGGGCGATTCTCGAAGCCCTCGACACGCAGCGTGGTAGTACCGGCAGTGACATCCGCCTTCTCCAATTTCACTAACAATCGCGGGAATCCGGTAATTACCCGATTGGCGAACGCACTGCCGGCTGTGGCGAACCTGTTGAGGTTCGGGGTTGTATCGTAGAAGTAAGCGTTGTCCTCGCCGCGGTTGAAGTCGTCCAACGAGGTGGCTTGGCGCAGCTTCACGCGCTGGCCGCATACGCTGGCCGTGATCTTCCGGGGAGCTTTCGACGCGTTCATGCGGAACTCGGTACGCTTCATGCGCACGAAGCCGTCGAAGTCGCCTTCGGTGGGATGTATGGTGACGGTGACGTTGGCTTTATCGTCCGCCTCCGCCTCGATGAGCGTGGAGACGCTCCGGCCACGCCGGTAGGCTTCCGTCAAGCCATCGTCGTCGTACTCCCTAAAAGCGTTCTTGCCGTTGGGATAGATGGCGTAAATACGGAGGCCTTTGTCTATCTCGCCGACGTGGTTGCTGGGATTGGCCAGTGGCACGATGGCCCCGTCGCGCACCAGCACGGGAAGCTTCCACAGGGGCGCGTCGAAATTGTTGACGACACATTCGCCCTCGTAACGCTCGCCCGTGAAGAGATCTATCCACGACCCCTTGGGGAGGTAGATGCCGTCGCGGATGTCGTTGCCCTCGGCATCGGCACGGGTATTCTGGTAAATGGGAGCCACGAGCAGGTCGGGACCGTAGAGGAATTGGTACCTCGTGGAGATGCCGTGCGTATAGGCGTTAGGCTCGACCAGGAACATGGCCCTGATCATCGGCAATCCGTCCACGGCCTCGTGGGCGACGCTATAGGCGTAGGGCATCAGTTCCGATTTTAGCTTGAGGTACCAGCGGTTGATGGATGTAGCCGGCTCGCCCAAGGCGTGCGGGTACTTCTCGTTGCTTCCCCATCCGTCCATGTTGAGTTGCATGGGCGTGAAGGCCTTCCACTGGAAGTCGCGGGTGTTCACCACGAGGTTTTTTCCGCCGAATATGCCGTCCATGTCGGAGCAGATGTTGGGTTGTCCCGACAGTCCCGATCCGATGTAGGTAGGAATGTGGAAGCGGATGTACTCCCATTTGCCTCCCGTCTGGTCGCCGGTCCAGACACCGGCGTAGCGCTGCGTGCCTGCCCAGCCGTCGAGCGAGATGATGAACGGGCGGGCATCGTTGCCGTAGTAGGGCATGATGTGTCCCACGTCGGCCACGCCGTTCAGTCCGAAGGAGTATCCGGCTCCCACCCAGGCGACGTCGGTCTTGAGCACCCGGACGCCCGCATCGCGTACCTCTTTCACGATGTCACGTTGCAGCAGGGCGCTGACACCGGCCTTGGGATGGAGGTCCGACTGCGTCCACAGCCCTATCTCCACGCCATGCTGGCGGGCGTAGTCGCCGAGGCTCTTCAGGTTCTGTATGTTTCCGTCCAGGGTCTCCGTCTGCCCGTATCCCGCTCCGTACCCATCGTTGGGCAACAGCCATCCGAGCGGCATGTCGTGCGTCCGGTAGCGGTCGATGACGGCCCTGGCGGAGAATTGGTAGTTGTTCTTCTCCCCGTTGAGCGATTCCTTGATGCCGCCGTTGTCCTTCTGGCTTTCCTTGTAGCGTTTGCCGTCTTCGAAAAGGGTACCTCCCTTCTGGTCTTCCGTCCAGTAGTCGCGGTTATACGCGTTGAGATGTCCTTGGTAGAAGCCAAACTTAGGGATCAGCACGGGCTGTCCCGTGAGCTGGTAGAAGTCGTTGAGCAAAGCCACGGCACCGTCGCCCACCATGACGAAGAGGTCGAGGTAGTCCGTCTCGTGCGCGAGCCGTACCGTTCCCCGTTCGGTCGCCCCGAAGTCGTACCGTCCCTTCTTGAAGGTGTACCACATCACGGCGTATCCGCCCGTCGACCAGTAGAAAGGCGTGGGCGACGCCACTCCCCCGTCGGTCCAGCTGTTCTGGTTCTCGATGGCGATGGCTTTCCCTTTGTGCGAGAAGCGTCCGTTCTGCACGCCTCCACCGTAGAAATACTCTTGTGGCTGTTCGCGCAGCGTCACCGTGGTCTTGCCTTTCTCGAAGAGAGGCGTCGCCGTCTCCTCCATCGCCACCGTGCCGGTCAGCAGATTGGTGACACGGAAGAGCGAGGTGGCCTTGTCTATGTCGACCCTGACCTCCCCGGTGGCTATGGACGCGGTATTGTCACCATCGCTCACTTCCAGTTTGGAGAGCGCTCGACGCGGGTTGTCGACCAGAATGCGTGCCGGTGGCGTAGCTTGCGGGTCGCGTACGATACCACCCGAATTGTCTTGGAACAACCTGAAGATGTTCTCTCCGTAAAAGTCCATACTCATCCGGTTGCCATCGGCCAGCCGTATCTCCACGGTAGTGGGATTGATGCGCCGCACGTCCGTGACGCGCGTGCCTTTGTCATCGGTTTGTGCCGCCTGTGTCAGCAAAGGCCAGAGCAACAGGCACAGTACCCAATTCTTTCTTTTCATACTATTCTACTTACTACTGATAACTACAGATAACTACTAATAACTACTTTAATTACTTGTTGTCTTCCTGCCCTTCTTCTTTACCCCTGCCGGTGTCGTTCCGAAGAACATCTTAAAGCTGGCGCTGAAGTATCGGGGCGACGAAAACCCGAGCTTGGTGGAGATCTCGGCTATCGACCACTCGGGATGCTCGGCGAGGAAGCGCATGCCTTCGTTCATCTTCAGCTTCAGGATGTACTCGTTGGGAGTGAGTCCCGAGATTTGCTTGAACAAGGTGTAGAGTTTGCTCTTGCTGGTGAACATTCGCTCGGCGAGCGAGGAAACGTTGAACGACGTATCGGCGAAATTCTTCCGTATGATGTCGTCGCAACGTTCCATGAAGCGTTGGTCGGCCTCGTTGGCGGCCACGGCATTCACCTGGTCGTCTATCATTGGTTTTCCGGCGTAGTATGCCAGCAAGCGTTTCTTGTTCTTTATCAGGCTGTCGCATCGCGCCAACAGAATCTTCGAGCTGAATGGTTTGGAGATGTACGCGTCGGCTCCGAAGAGCAGGCCCTCCACCACCTGCTCCGTATTGCTTTGCGCCGTAAGCAGCACCACGAGGATGTGCGACAGTTCCACGCTCGCCTTTATCTTGTAGCAAAGTTCCTTGCCCGACATGCCCGGCATCATCACGTCGCAAATCATCAGGTCGGGCTGTAGCTCGCCCGCTTTCGCCAGTGCCTCTTCGCCGTTGGTGGCGGTGTATATCTTGTAACGCCCACCCAGCAAATCGCTTAGCACGAGCAGGATGTCCTCGTTGTCGTCGACCAGCAGCACCACGCTCCTCTCGCCGCTCTCTCCCTCATCGCCAAAGGGCGTGGACGGAATCTCTTCCGCTTCCACCACCTCCCCGTCGAAAAATTTGGGGGCTTCGGGTATAAGCACGTTCTTGGGACGCTTGGAGAGTTCCTCCGGGCTGAAGTGCCCGTTGCCCAGCACGAACGCCAGCGTGAAGGTAGAGCCTTCGCCTACCACGCTCTCCACGCCAATGGAGCCATGGTGCAAATCCATGATTCCTTTCGAGAAAGCCAGGCCGATGCCGAAGCCGTCGGCAGTCGCCGCACGTTGGTTGTCGGCTTGGTAGAAGGGGTCGAAGACGTGTTCCCGATCCTCGGCCGAGATACCGGCTCCCGTGTCGCTCACCCGCACGATGGCTTGCGTGGATGTTTGCCTGACGTGGATGGTGACGTCGCCTCCCGCGGGGGTAAACTTGAAGGCGTTGGAGAGTAAGTTGAAAACCACCTTCCGCACGTATCCCGTATCTATCCACGCGAGCAAGGTATCCACCTCCGAATGGAAGTGAAAGCCGATACCTTTCTGCCGTGCCAGCTCCTGGAAGTTGACACAGAGTTGATGGATAAACGGCACTAAATCGACCTCCTCCACGCTCAGTTTCATGTACCCATCTTGTTGCTTGCGGAACGTCAGCAGCTCGCCCACCAGCTCGCGCATCTGCCAGGCGTTGCGGTAGACGCGTGTCACGCGGTTCTGTACGTGCGGCTCCAGTTTGGCCGAGTGCATGAGCGATTCCAACTGTCCGATGATGAGCGTGAGCGGCGTACGGAACTCGTGCGAGATGTTGGTGAAGAAGATCTGCTTCGAGCGGCTCTCCTGTTCCAGGCGCTCCTTTTCCTCCCGCTCGGCTATCAGGTACGCGCGCAACTTCTCTTGTCGCCGCCTGATGAGGACGAAGCCGATGACCAGCGTGCCCAGTACGAGCGCGTAGAGCAGATATGCCCAGGTGGTGGCGTAAAAAGGAGCGGCCACATGGATATTCAGGGAGGCCGTACCGTGGTCGTTCTCGTCGCCCACGCGTCGGAGCCTGAGCGTATAATCGCCCGTGGGAAGCTTGGTGTAGGTGATGGAGAGGTTGGAGGTTTGCGTCCACAGCGGATCGTAGCCCTCCAGCTTGTATTCGAAGAGATCGGGGCGGTTGCCCGAATAATTGAAGTCGGAGAACTCCACCGTGACGTTGTTTTGCTTGCTGGTGAGGTAAATGTCCGACGTGCGTGCCAGGATGTCCGTCAGCAGTCCCGAGCCGTCGCCCACACGCACCTCTTTGTTCAGCACCAGCAGCTTGTCGAAGGCCAGTCCCTCGGCCGATACCGAAGCGCGGAGGGAGGCTTCCCTCACTACGGCCAGGCCGTTTCCGCCGCCCACGTATAGGTTGCCCACGCCATCGCGATAGAGGGTTGAGGTGGGATTGTACACCTGGTCGTGCAGGTGGGTGGTGTACACCACCGTCCCCGCCTCGGTATCGAAGAGCGAAAATCCTTCGCCATGGAGGAGGTAGAGTTTTTGGTCGTCGTTTGACCGGCAGGCGGCGTAGCAATAGTCGCTGGGCAAGGCCCGGTTCGCGGTGTTGTAAGCCTGGAACTCTTTCGTGCGGTCGTCGTACTCGATCAGTCCCGAGCCGCGCGTGCAGAAGTAAATGTCGCCCTTCGTGCTTTCCACCATGCTCAGCACCTTGGCTCTCCCTATGCAGGTCGTGTCGCCGAAGGCGGCCTCGAAGCGATCCAGCCGGGAGGAGAGGAAGTCGAGCCGGACCACCCCTCCCTCGGGACGGGAGAGCCACATCCGCTGATGGCTGTCGATGAGGAATGTCTCGTAGGCGAATCCCCGGCGCAGCACGCTCCGCATGACGGTGTCGGCGGTCAGCGGGGAGCAGGTCTCCGTAACGGGGTCAAAATATACGGGTCCACCCTGGGTGAGCAGGGCCATACCGTTCTTGTATCCTTGTATGTCGTTCACGATGTCGTGCGGGATCGAGGCGTCGTTGCCCTCTTCGTGCCGCAGGGTATGACTTTTGCGGGTGGTGAGGTTGAGCACGAACAATCCCCCCAGGTGTGTCCCTACGTATAGCGAGTTGTTCTCCTTGCGGTAGTACACGCACTTGCAGTTATCGCTCCCTATGCTCTCGGGATTGTTGCTCTCGTGTGTCAGGCTGGTGAAGCGCTCATTGTCGGGGGTGAAGCAATTCAGTCCTCCCCCCTCGGTGCATATCCAGATGTTGCCGACGCCATCCTTGGTCATGCGTCCCACCACGGGAAAGCTCAGGCTTCCTTTCCGTAGGGGTTCGGCATAATACATTTGCAATTTGTCGTCGTCGGGAGTGAAGACGTTCACTCCGCCGTAGTAAGTTCCCGCCCACAGGTTACCTTGCGTGTCTTTATAGAGTGCCAGGATGGAGTTGTGGCTGAGCGTGTTTGGCGAATCGCCATAGCGGTCGTTGCTCGTCCATTCGTTGGTGTATGGATTGTAGCGGTCGAGTCCCCGGAAGGTGCCTACCCAGATGTGTCCCTCGTTGTCCTCTCGCACGCAACGTACCTGGTTGTCCGACAGGTTGGCGAATTCTCCCTCTTCCTCCCGTGCCGTGTAGTGTACGATTTCTCTCCGCGGCGAGAGGCGGTATAATCCTCCCCAAGAGCCTATCCACAGATTCCCCGCCTTGTCTTTCGTGACACATCGGCCTCTATAGAAGGAGAGCAGCTTCTCTTGCCGGCCCGGCTCCTTGCGCGAGACGGCCACCAGCCCGCAGAACGTAGCCACCCATAGCGTGTCGTCGTCCACATAGAGCGGCCCGCCGCTGCCCAGGTCGCTCCGCAGGCGGGCGAAAGGCGTGAACTGTCCGCTTTGCTCCGTGTAGTAGTAGATGTCGCCCTGCCGGCAGCTCACCCACAACGTGTCGGCTTGGCAGTAGATGCCCAGCACGTCCTTGCGTCGCAGGCAAGTGAACTCTTCTTTGTCGATGTTGAGCTTCACCAAGTCGGAACCGGCCTGGATGTAGATCTGCCCCCGCTTATTGCCGCAGAGGTTGGTGATCTCGTCGTTCGTCAGGCCCTCACTGTCGGGTGAGGCGCGAAACACACGCATATCGTTGCCGTTGTAGCGGCACAATCCTTCGGACGTACCGAGCCACATGGCACCTAAACCGTCCTGGTAGACGGACATGACGCTCACTTGCGACAAGCCTTCGGCCACGCCGATATGCCGGAAGTAATATCCTTTGCCACAAAGCGTGAAAGGAAAAAGCAGAATCAGATATAATGTTAAGAGATACCTCATGGTTAACAACCCCGTGTTTTGAACGCGCAAATGTAGGACTTTATCCAGAGAACTCCCAGATCATACACGCAAAATTCACTAAAAAGAGGTCGGCACCTCTTTATTTGGAAGATTTACGCACTTTCAATGGAAGATTTGCGCGCTTGGCTCGTGTTCGCTATTGTCGTACGCGCTTTTTATACGCGAAATAACGACCCCCGCATCCACTCGCCACGGGTTTAGGTGGCGAGTGGACGCGGGGGTTATATTCCTCATCCTTCGACGCTTATCTTTTTGTCTTCCAGAGTCTGCTCATATCTTCGAGCGTCTTGCCCTTCGTCTCGGGTACCCAACGCCATACGAAGATAGCGGCCAGCACGCACATCAGGCCGTAGAGGCTGTAGGCGAACATGGGGCTGAAGTCGTACAGGGCGGGGAAGGTGGAGGAGACGATGTAGTTGAACACCCACTGGAAGGCCACGGCAATGGCCACCGCCTTGCCGCGGATGGTATTGGGGAATATCTCGGAGATAAGCACCCAGCAGATGGGTCCCCACGACATCATGAAGAAGGCGGCGTAGACGATGATGGAGAGCACGGGGACGACACCCTTCAGGCCGGCGCTGTCGCACGCCGCCACGGCGAAGGCGCCCACGGCCATGCCGATGGAGCCGATGATGAGAAGGGGCTTGCGGCCGAAGCGGTCGACCGTAAAGATGGCCACCAGCGTGAAGACGATGTTGACGATGCCCATCAGCACGGTCTGCATCATGCCTCCGCCCTCGGCGCCGGCGCTCTCGAATATGCGCGGGGCGTAGTAGAGCACGGCGTTGATGCCAATGGCTTGCTGGAACACGGAGAGCAGGATGCCGATGACGATCACCGCCACGCCGTAGGTGAGCAGCTTCTCGGTCTTCTCGTGCGCCGTGGCCTTGATCTCGGCCAGTGTCTGCTCGGCCTTGGCCCGTCCGTTGATCTTCTCGAGGATACTGAACGCCTTCTCTTCCTGCCGCACCAGCACGAGGTAACGCGGGGTCTTGGGCACGAAGAAGAGCAACATGCCGAACAGCGCGGCGGGGAACGCCTCGGAACCGAACATGTATCGCCAGCCTGTGTAGACCGACCACATATCCGAATCGGCGCTCACGGATAGCGCGCCCGCGGCGTCTTTCAGCACGACGGGGTTCTGGTGGTCGCCCATGATGAGGTAGTTGACGAAGTAGACGACCAACATGCCGAAGATGATGGCGAACTGGTTGCAGGAGACGAGCGTGCCGCGTATGTCCGACGGCGCGATCTCGGCGATGTACATGGGACATACGGCCGACGCCAATCCCACGCCTATACCTCCCAACACGCGGTAGAGATTGAAGGCGACAAGCAGGTCGAAGCTCGGTTTGTTGGCCTCGAAGAAGAGGAACTCAGGATAATAGGATCCCAGCGCGGAGAGAAAGAAAAGCACGGCAGCCAGCCGAAGGGAGTTGCGCCGTCCCAGCCGGGAGGCGAACATACCCGACAGCGCGCCACCCAGCACGCAGCCTATGAGGGCGCTGGAGGAAGTGATGCCATGCATCACCTTGTCGTACTGGAAGTCGGTAGCGGAGAGGAAGAATGCCTCCAACCCCTTCTCGGCACCCGAAATGACGGCCGTGTCGTAACCGAACAGCAGCCCGCCCAGAATAGCGACGGTGGTGATGGAATACAAGTAGAGCTTGCTTCCATCGGTGGATGTATGATTCATAGTCTTTGGAAATGAAGAATTAAGAATGAAGAATTAAGAATCAAGAAAATGAAGAATAAAGAATCGCGGCATGCCAGTTTGGCGAATCATTCTTAAAGTCCTCCCCTCCGCGGAGGGGAGGTGCCCGGAGGGCGGAGGGGAGCCGAAGAGAAGCAACAAATCTGTTTATTTAGAAAAGGTTTGCTCATTGGTTTCTTGCTCCCCACCGGCCTTCGGCCACCGCCCCTC
>JAISIZ010000113.1 GCA_031261785.1 Mediterranea sp. (in: CFB group bacteria) | reverse complement strand
TTGCCCAAACGGAGGGATTTCGCCTTGATGTTGAATGCCGATCCTCCGGTGATGACATCCTGGTTGGAGAGTACGATGCGGTAGTCGCGCACGTCGCGCACGCCGCATAGGATGATGCTCTGCGGGAAGGCGGCGGGGCGGTTGGCGTATCCGGCTCGGATCTGGCGGAGTACGCTCACCAGCGAATCGCCCACCAAGGCGTCGATTTCGTCAATGATGAGTACGAGCGGACGATCGAGCGCTTGGCAAAGCGCCAGGAGGAATCCCGTCAGCAGGTTTCTCGGACTTTCTTCTGCCACTTGCGTCCTGACGCGTTGGGGCAGTTCTTTTCCGATGATGAGGCCCAATTCATTGCAAATGGTCTCGACTACGCCTTCTACCACTGCGTTCACCTCGTTCCTGTAGCCCTGTCCGCCCTCGATGTTGACATAGACGGCGAGGTACGTGCCTCGCTTGTTGAGGTAATCCCTCAAGGCGAGCATGCACGAGGTCTTCCCCGTCTGCCGCGGGGCGTGGAGCACGAAGTACTTTTCTTGGTCAATCAGCGTCTCTATCTCGTCCAGGTCGAAGCGCGAGAGCGGATCCACATTATAATGTTTCTCGGGCTTAATGGGCCCTGCCGTACAGAAAAATTTGCCTTTCGTTGCCATAGCGTATCTATTGTTAAGTGCGACGTGTGGCAAAGATAGGCTATTCTTTCCACGGGCGCAAGCGAAAGAAATCCTTTTTTACGGACGAGATGGGGAGGCGAGGACGTGCGGCGTGTCAGTGCGCCTCCAGCCAGTTCGTTCCCCATCCGCAGTCGGCCTTCAGGGGGACGTGCATGCGGTAGGCTCCCTCCATCTCGGCGATGACGATCTCTTCGACACGCTCGCGCTCGGCTGGGGGGACGCTGAAGTTCAGCTCGTCGTGCACCTGCAGGATCATCTTGGCCTTGATACCTTCGGTGCGGAAGCGGCGGTAGATGCGTGCCATGGCGATCTTGATGATGTCGGCGGCGCTGCCTTGTATGGGGGCGTTGATGGCGTTTCGCTCGGCGTAGCCCCGTACGGTGGCGTTGCGCGAGTTGATGTCGGGAAGGTATCGCTTGCGGTGGAAGATGGTCTCCACGTACCCTTTCTCCTGCGCCACTTGGACACTGCGCTCCATGTATGCCTTCACGCCGGGGTAGGTGGCGAAGTATTCGTCGATCAGCTCCCTGGCCTCCTTGCGGTCGACGTTGAGCCGCTCGGCGAGGCCGAAGACGGAGATGCCGTAGATGATGCCGAAGTTGGCCGTCTTGGCCTTTCGCCGCATGTCGGGGGTGACGTCCTTGATGTCGACCTTGTAGATTTTGGCCGCGCTGGCTGCGTGTATGTCGTGTCCGTCGAGGAAGGCGTTGATAATGTGTCGGTCCTCGCTCAGGTGCGCCATGATGCGGAGTTCGATCTGCGAGTAGTCGGCCGAGAAGAAGAGGCATCCCTCGTCGGGGATGAAGGCCTTGCGTATCTCCTTGCCGTTCTCGTCGCGGATGGGTATGTTCTGCAGGTTGGGGCTGCTCGAGCTGAGGCGTCCGGTGGCGGTGACGGTTTGGTTGAACGAGGTGTGCACGCGTCCCGTGCGGGGGTTGATGAGCTGGGGCAGGGCGTCGATGTAGGTGCCCAGCAGCTTTTTCAGTCCGCGGTGCTCGAGGATTTTCTCCACCACGGGGTGTTTGTGGCGGAGGCTCTCGAGCACCTCCTCGGAGGTGACGTACTGTCCGGTCTTGGTCTTTTTGGGCTTGTCGAAGATCTTCAGCTTGTCGAAGAGCATCTCGCCGACCTGCTTGGGCGAGGCGATGTTGAACTCCTGTCCGGCCAGTCGGTAGATTTCCCGCTCAATGCGTGTCATCTCGGCGGTGAAGTGCATGGACGATTGCTTGAGCGCCCCGGTGTCGAGCAGCACGCCGTTGCGTTCGATATCGACCAGCACGGGAACCAGGGGCATCTCTATCCGGTAGAAGAGGTCGGCGGCGGCGTGCTTCGTCAGCTCCTGTTCGAGGACGTTCTTCAGTCGCAGCGTCACGTCGGCGTCCTCGCAGGCGTAACGGTACACCGCTACGGGGGAGAGGTCGCGCATGTTGCGTTGGCTTTTCCCCTTGGGACCGATGAGGGCGTCGATGTGTATGGTCTGGTAGTGAAGGTAGATTTCGGCGAGATAGTCCATGCCGTGGCGCAGCTCGGGCTGGATGAGGTAATGGGCTATCATGGTATCGAAGAGTGGTCCCCGAACCTCGACGCCATAGTTGAGCAGGACAATCATGTCGTACTTGATGTTCTGTCCTACCTTCGTCGTTTGTTCGTTCTCGAAGAGGGGGCGTAGCTCATTGACAATCTTTAACGCTTCGTCCCGATCGGGCGGCACGGGGACGTAGTAGGCTTGGTTTTCGGCAGCGGCGAAGCTCATTCCCACGAGTTCGGCCTCCATAGGTTCGGGATTGGTGGTCTCCGTGTCTAACGCGAGGTTTTCCGCTGTCAGCAACTTTTGAAGCATTTCGCCTCTTTTCTCCTTAGTGTCAACGAGTTGATAGTCTACGTCCCGTGTTTCTAACGTCTCCAGAATCGTTTTTTTCGGGGCGTCTGCCTCATCGCCCGTGATTTTCGCGAAGAGATCGCCTTGGGCGGCGGCGTTATTTTCCTCTTGCCCGAAGAGTGGGAGGGGGGCGAGGGCTTCTTCGTGTTTCGTCGGAGGCTCGTCGGTCAGCACCCGGTTGATGAGCGTGCGGAACTCCATCTCTTCGAAAATGCGTCGGAGCGATTTCTCGTCGGGTTTCTCGCGGACGAGTCGTTCCATCTTCAGCTCGATGGGTACGTCGGTCTTGATGGTGGCGAGGAACTTGGAGAAGACAATCATCTCGCGGTTGGTCTCTACTTTCGTCCTCAGCGCGCCTTTCAGCCGGTCGGTATGTTCGAGCAGGTTCTCCACGCTGCCAAACTCGGCGACGAGCTTTTGTGCCGTCTTCTCGCCCACGCCCGGACAGCCGGGGATGTTGTCGGAAGTGTCGCCCATCAGGCCGAGCATGTCGATGACTTGTGCGGGCGACTGTATGTCGAACTTCGCCTTCACCTCTTCTACGCCCATCTTCTCGAATCCACCGGTATGCTTGGGGCGGTACATGAAGACGCGGTCGGTCACCAGCTGCCCATAGTCCTTGTCGGGGGTCATCATGTAGGTGTCGATGCCGCGCCGCCCGGCCTCGGTGGCGAGGGTGCCTATCACGTCGTCGGCCTCGTAGCCCGCCACCTCGAGGATGGGGATGCGGTAGGCGTTGATGATCTCCTTGATGATGGGTACCGAGAGGCGTATGGTCTCGGGCGTCTCCTCTCGCTGCGCCTTGTATTGTTGGAATGCTTCGTGCCGGAAAGTAGGACCGGCGGGATCGAAGGCCACGCCAATGTGCGTTGGATTCTCCTTTTTGAGCACTTCCTCGAGCGTGTTGACGAAGCCGAGCACGGCGGAGGTGTTGAATCCTTTGGAATTGATCCGGGGGTTCTTGATGAACGCATAGTACGCCCGATAGATGAGGGCATAAGCGTCGAGGAGAAATAATTTGTTGTTTGAATCCATGTAGATTTATTAAAAATTCATGGTAAAAGTACTAAAAAAAGCGGACTTGTGCGTTTTATTACTACTTTTGTGGGCAAATCACGAGAAGAATGGATAGTTTTTCACCCATCAAAGCCCCGATAGAGAGCGAGCTGGCGGAGTTCAAGCAACTGTTTGACAACTCTGTTTCCGGCCCCAACGCGTTGCTCAACGACGTAGTCTCCCATATCCGCCGGAGAAATGGTAAGCTGATGCGTCCTGTCCTCGTGCTGCTGATGGCCCGCCTGCATGGCGCGATAAGCCCGGCCACCTATCACACGGCTGTCTCCCTGGAGCTTCTGCACACGGCCAGCTTGGTGCACGACGACGTGGTGGACGAAAGTTCCGAGCGTCGTGGCCAACTCTCGGTCAATGCCGTCTTTAATAATAAGGTGGCGGTGCTTTCGGGCGACTACCTGCTCGCCACCAGCCTGATGCACGCCGAGCTGACGCAGAGCCATCCCATCATCCGACTGATCGCGGAGCTGGGGCGCGACCTGTCCGACGGTGAGCTGCTCCAACTCTCCAACGTGAGCAACCTCGACTTCAGTGAGGCTGTCTACTTCGAGGTGATCCGTAAAAAGACGGCCGCGCTCTTTGCCACCTGCGCGCAGGCGGCGGCGCTCTCGGCGGGGGAGACGGACGGCGAGGCGCTCGAATTGGCCCGCCTCTTCGGCGAGCGTCTGGGCGTGTGCTTCCAGATCAAGGACGACATATTCGACTATTTCGACAGCAAGGAGATTGGCAAGCCCACCGGCAACGACATGCTGGAGGGAAAGCTGACGCTGCCCGTGCTGTATGCCCTCAACCGGACGAACGACGACGCTGCCCGGCAGATAGCCGCCCGAGTGAAGGAGGGAAAGGCTTCGTGTGAGGAAATTGGCCGACTGGTGGCCTTCACCAAGGCGAACGGAGGGATAGCGTACGCCGAACGTCGCATGAACGACTACAAACGCGAGGCACTGGAGGCGCTGGAGGGGATGGCCTCGTTCCCGGTGTCGGACGTCACCCGCGCGTTGGTGGCTTACTTAGACTACGTGGTCGACCGCGAGAAGTAGTGTCCTCACTTCCGCTGCTTGTCCAACGCGGCGTAGCAGAACAGCATCTGGTCCCATTCGTCAATCTTATCCGATTTCATCGTCGACCCCAGCAGGTAGCTCTTGTCTATCTCCTCGCGGGTGCGGAGTGTCTCGCGGCAGATGGCGTTGGCCTGCTCGATGTATCTCCAGGCCTCTTCCTGCCCGATGTATCCCCATTCCCTGGCCAGACGGGCGAGGCAGACCAGCTGCCCCATGTCCCAGGCGGCAATGCCCCGTTGTATGTCGTTGTACCAGATGATGGGGTCGCGGCGCTCCTCGGCGTATTTCACGAAGTTGTAGAGGTTCTTTCCTTGCGTCACGAAGCGTTCCACGCCGAAGAAGCGGCGGTGGATAATCTCCTCGAACTCGTCGATGCTCTCGGTGGAGAGGAGGTAGGGCACCATGATTTGGTAGGCGACGCGGTCGCCCTCGTTGACGAGAAACTCCATCAGTCCCGTCACGCCGTCGGCGTCGGCGCAATGGTAATGGGTGGTGAGGATGGCCGACAGGCGTTCGCGTTCCACGCCGGTAGGCATACAATTGAGGTAGAAGCCCCTGGCTATGGCTTCCATATATCCTACGCGCAATCCCTGCTTGCGGGGTGAGGCGAGGATAAGATTCAGCGGATTGAGGCTGATTCGCGGTCCTTCTGCTTTCACGTTTCTCATGAGCCACAACGCTTTTTCCTTTTGAAAGAGACGGACACTACTGACGTCTTTTCCACAGACTCTTTGGGGGTTATAGCCCTTTAAATGCTTCTCTACTTAATAAAGTGTGGGCAAAGGTAGTGATTTCCAGTGATTAGCCCACTACCTTCGCCCCTTTTTCTTTGGGAGATTATGTCATTCCGAAAGATTCTTTCAGAAGAATTTGGTCTCCTCGCCCATGATTTCGGAGAGCAAGAGGTTGGCCAGTCGGCTGGTGCCTATGCGGAAGCGCTCGTTGGTGAGCCACTCGTCGCCCAGCACCTCCTTCACGATGGTGTAGTAGCCGACGGCGTCGGCCACGGTGTTGATGCCTCCCGCGGGCTTGAAGCCCACCTTCCGTCCCGTCCGTTCGTGGTACTCCCTGATGGCCTCGCACATCACGTAGGCCGCCTCGGGGGTGGCCGCCGGCTGCTGCTTGCCGGTGGAGGTCTTGATGAAGTCGGCTCCCGAGTACATGGCCAGGATGGAGGCTTTCTTGATGTTGGCGGCGCTCTTCAGCGCGCCCGTCTCGAGGATGATCTTGAGGTGATGTTCCTTGCAGGTCTCCTTCACCTCCTCCAGCTCGTCGCAGAGCGTCTCGTAGTCGCCGGCCAGGAACTTTCCCACGGAGATGACGATGTCTATCTCGTCGGCGCCGTCGGCCAGGGCGAGGGCTGTCTCGGCCATCTTCACCTCCGCGAAGGTCTGTGAGGAGGGGAATCCTCCCGATACGCAGGCGATGTTGACACCCTCCACGTCGAGCGTATTCTTCACCACGGCGGCGAAGTTGGGGTAGACGCAGATGGCGGCCACGTTCCCGAGGTCGGGATAGGCGTTGTCGAACTCGTTCACCCGTTGGGTGAAGCGCATGATGCCCTCGTCGTTGTCGCTGGTGTCGAGCGAGGTGAGGTCGATGCAGCCGAAGAGGAACTTCTTCACCTCGAGGGTGTTGTTCCCGACTGCCTTGCTGGCCAGCAGGTCGGCCACGCGTGCCCGCACGTCGTCGTCGTCCAGGGCGGTGTGGTACTTGGCCAAGGTACTTTGGTACTTGTCCGTGCGCTCGTGCGCGTGCGCATGGTGGTGGTTATTCTCTTCCATGATTGGTGAGTTTTGGATTGTTTAAATGTCTCCGATTGTCTCTTCTCGTCTTCTTCTCGAGGCTTTCGGAAAAAGCCTCGGTGAGGTTCACGCCCGTCTGGTTGGCTAAGCAGATGAGCACCCATAGCACGTCGGCCATCTCTTCGTCGAGGTTCTCCTTCTCGCCCTCCTTGAAGGATTGGTCGCCGTATTTACGGGCTATCACGCGAGCCAGCTCGCCCACTTCTTCGGTGAGGACGGCCATGTTGGTCAGTTCGCTGAAGTAACGTACGCCGTACGTCTTTATCCACCGATCTACTTGTTGCTGGGCTTCTTCTATCGTCATGCTTGTTCCGTTTTTACTCCTTGTTCTTGGTGTCCATGCAGATGGTCACGGGGCCGTCGTTCAGCAGCTCCACCTTCATCTCCGCGCCGAAGGTTCCCGTGCCTACCTCTTTCCCCAGGGCGAGTGCCAGTTCGCGGCAAAACGTTTCGTAGAGAGGGATGGAGACGGCTGGCTTGGCGGCCTTGATGTACGAGGGACGGTTCCCTTTCTTGGTCGAGGCGTGGAGGGTGAACTGGCTGACGACGAGGATATCGCCTCCGCTGTCGAGTATGGAGCGGTTCATCACCCCCTCGTCGTCGTCGAATATGCGGAGGTTCACCGTCTTCTTGCAGAGCCAGTCGATGTCCTCCTGTCCGTCGGCCTCCTCGATGCCCACCAGCACCAGCATCCCCGGCCCGATGGCCGATTTCACCGTGCCGCCGATGGCGACCGAGGCGTGGGCGACCCGTTGTATCACGATGCGCATTGTTCCTTTCGATTGATAAGGGGACAAAATTACGAATTAATTATTGAGTGGACAAGGAGGGGAGGGGACAAGTTGATGAGGGGGATAGCTTCGTCTCTCTCCTTAATAGGAAGTCGTGCTGAACTCTCCCCGACAGGTGCGTTGAACTCTCCCTGATGGGTGCGTTGAACTCTCGGGGAGAGATGACCCCTACCTCTCGGGGAGAGATGACCCCCACCTCTCGGGGAGAGATGCCCCGTGCTCTCGGGAAATATCACGGCTTCTGTCCGAAGCGGATTTTCATAAAGGAGGAAGCGCCTCTTTCACGATGCGTGCCTTCGCCGTGCCCACTACCTCGGCCAGCTCCTCTTCCGTGGCTTCCTTGATGCGTTTCACGCTCTTGAAGTGCTTCAGCAGGGCGCTCTTGCTCTTCTCGCCGATGCCCTTGATCTCGTCGAGCGCCGAGGCTACCTGCCGCTTGCTGCGTTTGTCGCGGTGGAAGGTGATGGCGAAGCGGTGCACCTCGTCTTGTATCTGCGTAAGTAGCTTGAACAGAGTGCTTTGCTGCTTTGTGCCGATGGTTTGGGGAGGGAATCCGAACAGGAGTTCCGAGGTGCGGTGACGATTGTCCTTGGCCAGTCCGGCGATGGGGATGTGGAGGTTCAGCTCGTCTTCCACGACCTCGCGTACCACCTCCATCTGCCCTTTTCCGCCGTCGGTGATGATGAGGTCGGGCAGGGGTGTCCGCTCCTCGATAGCGCGTTGGTAGCGGCGGCGCACCACTTCCTTCATGGAGGCGTAGTCGTCGGGGCCTACCACGGTCTTGATGGCGTACTTCCGGTAATCCTTCTTCGAGGGCTTGGCCTTGACGAACACCACGCAGGCCGCCACGGCGTCGGTCCCCTGGATGTTCGAGTTGTCGAAGCACTCTATCCGCATGGGTGGTTTGGGCAGGCGCAACTCTTGCTGTATCTCTTTCATCAGCCTCATGGCGCGTTGCTCGGGGTTGAGCTTCTCGGCCTGCTTGAGGCGGTCGGCCTTGTACTGCTTCACGTTGAGGATCGAGAGTTCGAGCAGTTTCTTCTTGTCGCCCCGTTGGGGGACGGTGAAGGTGACGCCATTCAACTCCATGTCGACGGGGAAGGGGACGATGATCTCCTTCGACTGGCTCTTGTAGCGCTCCCTCATCTCGATGATGCCCAGCGCCAGCAGCTCCTCGCGGCTCTCGTTGAGCCGCTTCTTGTACTCGAACGTGAAGGCCTGGTTGATGGCTCCGTTGGTGATGTGCAGGTAGTTGATGAAGGCGGAGTTGTCGGTGTCTTCCTCGATGGCGAATACGTCGATGTTGTGTAGCACGGCGCTCACCACTTCCGATTTGGCCTGGTAGCTCTCTATCAGCATATACCTCTCCTTCAGCCGTTGCGCCTCCTCGAACCTCATCTCGGCGGCCAGCTCGCGCATCCGCCGCAGCAGTATCAGGGCGATGTCCCGGGTGTTGCCGCGGAGTATTTCCTTGATTTCATCGATGTTGGCGAGGTATTCCTCCTCCGATTGCAGCCCCACGCAAGGACCGGCGCAGTTCTTGATGTGGTACTCCAAGCAGACGTTGAACTTGCCCGCCCGTATGTTCTCCGGACTGAGATTGAGGTGGCAGGTGCGGATGGGGTAGAGCCGCTTGATGAGGTCGAGCACGGCGTACATGGAGGGCACGTGGCTGTAAGGGCCGTAGTAGGAGGATCCGTTCTTGATGATGCGGCGCGTCTTGAACACCCGGGGAAAATGCTCGTTCTGCACGCAGATGGAGGGGTAGGTCTTGTCGTCCTTGAGCAGTACGTTGTAGCGTGGCTTGTACTTCTTGATGAGGTTGTTCTCCAGCAGCAGCGCGTCCTCCTCGCTGTTCACCACGATGTAGCGTATATCCGCGATTTTGCTCACCAGCACCCGTGTCTTGCCCGGGTCGTGCTCCTTGCTGAAGTAGGAGTAGACCCTTCTTTTCAGGTTCTTCGCCTTTCCAACGTAGATAATCGTTCCCTCGGCGTTGAGGTATTGGTAGATGCCGGGTCCTTCGGGCAGGTTGTCCACGATACCCTTCAGGTACTCGGCATTCTTGTTGGTGTGCGCTATACTACTCATGCTGCCTCATGATTAAATGGGTCGTGTTTTCGCGTCAGAGGCTCAGCACCGTCTCCACCTCCACGTCGTCGTCGAATCCGTTGGTACCGTCCAGCTCCTTCAGTTCGATGATGAAGTTGACGTACACCTTCTTCGGGTTGAGCTTCTTCACCAGGGCGCAGGCCGCTTTCATGGTGCCTCCCGTGGCCAGCAGGTCGTCGTGCAGCAGTACCACGTCGTTCTCGTCGAGCGCGTCCTGGTGTATCTGTATGGTGTCCTCGCCGTATTCCTTGGCGTAGCTTTGTTCGATGGTCTCCGCCGGCAGTTTGCCCGGCTTGCGGATGGGGACGAATCCCGCCCCGAGGCGGGTGGCCAGTATCGGCCCCATGATGAAGCCTCTCGATTCGATGCCCACCACTTTCGTGATGCCTCGTCCTTTGTACATCTCGTATAGGGTGTCCGACAGTTCCCGCAGGCAGTCGGCGTCTTTGAACAGGGTGGTGACGTCGTAAAACAGGATGCCGGGGATAGGGAAGTCGGCTACTGTACGGATGCTCTTCGCTAATGTTTCTTTGCTCATACTCTTTGCTTTATATTATTCTCTTAAATGATTTGTTTCACGTGAAACGTCGTCCGCTATCTGCCCGAAAGCACCAGCAGCACGTTGATGTCGCTCGGCGACACGCCTGGGATTCGGCTCGCTTGCCCAATGGTCTCGGGGTCGATTCGGCTCAGCTTTTGTCGGGCTTCGGTGGAGAGCGACTGTAGTGATTCGTAGTCAAATCGTCCCTTGATCCGGATGCTCTCCAAGCGGGTGAGCTTCTCGGCGATCTGTCGCTCGCGCTCGATATAGCCATGATACTTGATCCGTATCTCCGCCGCTTCGAGGGTCTCTTCCCGCCGTTCGGGATCGGCGGCGGCGACCTTGTCCAATTCTTGCTGGAGCGCGGCGACGTATGGGGCCAGATTCTCGATGGTGGCCTGCGGGCGGCCCAGCACCTCTATCAGCTTGCATCCTTGGCGCAGGGGGGTGGTGCCCAGTCGTTCCAGGGCGTCGTTGATGAGTTCCGGCTTGAGCGAATACGTTTGCGCGAAGCTCACGATCCGTTCGATACTCTCCCGTTTGCTCTCCATCAGCTGTTGGCGTTCGCGGGTAGCCAGTCCCAGTTGGGCGGCCCGGGGAGTGAGGCGCATGTCGGCGTCGTCCATGCGGAGCAGGATACGGTATTCGGCCCGTGAGGTGAACATACGGTAGGGTTCGTCCACTCCTTTGGTCACGAGGTCGTCGATGAGTACGCCGATATAGGCTTCGTCGCGCGCGAGCGTGAAGGCTTGTCCGCCGTGGCAGTTGACATGCGCGTTGATACCCGCCACGAGGCCTTGTCCGGCGGCTTCCTCATAGCCGGTGGTTCCGTTCACCTGTCCGGCGAGGAAGAGGTTCCTGACGACTTTCGATTCCAGCGTATGCCGCAGCTGCGTGGGGTCGAAGTAGTCGTATTCTATGGCGTATCCGGGGCGGTAGGCCACGATGTCGGCGAAGGCGGGAATTTTGCGCAGCGCGGCCAGCTGTGTCTCCAGCGGGAGGGAGGAGGAGAAGCCGTTGAGGTAAAGCTCCTGGGTGGTCTCGCCCTCGGGTTCGAGGAAGAGCTGGTGTTGCGTCCTGTCGGGGAAGGTCACTATCTTCGTCTCTATGCTGGGGCAATAGCGTGGCCCTATGCTCTGTATTTGTCCGTTGAAAAGGGGCGAATCGGACAAACCCTCGCGTAGCGTCCGGTGAACCTCCTCGTTGGTGTAGCAGGTCCAGCATTGCAGTTGCCTGAGGTGGCGGGCGCCGGTGTTCATGAACGAGAACCGGTGGAAGTCGTTTTCCCCGTCCTGCGTCTCCAGCAGGTCGAATCGTACGCTTCGCCCGTCGACGCGTACGGGCGTGCCCGTCTTCATGCGTCCGTAGGCTATGCCGTGGCGGGCGATGGATTCGGTGAGGCCGTGGGAGGCTGGCTCGGCCATGCGTCCGCCGGGTAGTTGGCGGCGTCCCACGTGCATCAGCCCGTTGAGGAAGGTGCCGGCGGTGACTACCACGCAACGTGCCTTGAAGGTGACGCCCCAGAGGGTGGTGACGCCCGTCACCTCGCCGTGTTCCACGAGCAGCTCGCTCACGGTGTCTTGCCAGATGTGCAGGTTGGGCGTGTTCTCTATCCGTTCGCGCCAGGCCCAGATGAACTTGGCGCGGTCGCATTGCGCGCGGGGGCTCCACATAGCGGGGCCTTTCGAGCGGTTGAGGATGCGAAACTGGATGGCGGTCTGGTCCGTCACCAATCCCATCTGTCCGCCCAGCGCGTCGATCTCGCGCACGATCTGTCCTTTGGCGATGCCTCCCACGGCGGGGTTGCAGCTCATCTGCGCGATCTTGTTCATGTCCATGGTGATGAGGCACGTCTTCGACCCCAGCCGCGCGGCGGCCGAGGCGGCCTCGCATCCGGCGTGTCCGGCGCCAATCACGATCACGTCGTATTCGAAATTCTTCATTCCTTGTCTCTTCTTGGCCGCGAAGTTACTCAAAAGTTCCGACTGACGCCAACAGATGCTTCCATCTATCGCTATTCGGTGCGGCCGTGTCTCCCTACGCTTCCCATACCTTGTACGCTTTTCCCGCGGCTATATATACCACGTAGGCGTGCGTCCGGTAGTTGGGAAACCGGCGCTCAAGGTCCTCGGCATATCCTTTCACCTGGATCACGTCTTCCTCCTTCGCGGCTTCGAGGGCTTCTATCCTATCGGCTTCTCCGGCCTTGAAGTATTTGAACTCCACTACACGGCAATCGTTGTGGTACGGCGTGCCAAGACTGCCCGTCATCACAAAGTCGGCCCGGCCCGAGGGGAGATTTTGCTCAACGGCGAACGTATAGAAACCGCTCAGATAGCGGTAGCAAAGTTCGAAGAAGGAGCAACGAACGAAGTTCTCGTTCATCTTGTCGAACACTTGGGCGGGGAATTGGCCGAGGTAATCCTTGAAGTAGGTTGCCACCAAGGGGGCGAACACGCCGTCGTTGACGAACTGTTCGAAGACAGGGAGGTGTTGCCGGTTGTTGCTCGCCAGTTGGTTCAGCTCGTTGTAGTAGCCCATGTAGATGGCGCGCGTCGTCAGGTTGGGCAGGCTCATTTTGAAGGCGTTCTTCAGCGTCGTCATGCCTAAGTAATAGAGACTGACGGGATAGAATTCCTTGTCGAAAAACTTCTGCTTGTTGAACTTGCTACGTAGCTCGCTGGTGGAATAACCCAGCTCGTTGTCGACCATCAGTCTGTCGAGCATCTCCTTGGCGTTATCGAGAGTGAGCGTGAGCCGCCGTATCCATCCGGTGTCGGTACGGAGGTTCTCGTCTATCAGCTCGTCGGGAATGTCTCCATGGCTGACGGCGTATCTCTTGAAGAAATAGGTGAGTATGGTGGAGTTGAACAGGGGGCGTGCTTTCGGCAAGAACTTGTATCCGTCGTAGTTGTTGAGAATGAGTGTCCACAGCTCGTCGAACGCTCCTTTGCCCTCTCCGTATTTCTCGATCACGTAACTCAGGTAGGCGGCGGCCTCATCGTGGTTGAAGCCAAGCATCTCGATGAACTCCGGTTCCAAGGTCAGTATTTCGGCCACGTTGTAGCCGCTCGTCAGGTCGTCCATAGTGACGGGCAGCACTCCCGTGCAGAAGCAGGCGCGGACGCTTCCTTCGCCCAGGCCTCCCTTGATGGTCTTGAAGAAGGTGCGCAGGAAACTGTCCTTTGTGGTGAGCGGTTCGTACAGCGGGTCCTTGTAGGCGGTGAGGAGCTGGTTCGTGAAATTGTCGTACTCGTCGATGAGGATGTATAGAGGAGGGAGTTGCCTGCTAAGTATCCTGCTGGTTATCTCGCCCAGCATTTTTGAGGCTACTTGCGTATTCCTGAACGTGAAGTCGGCAAAGAGGTGGCGGTATTTGTAGACAAAGTCGGCTATTACGGGGCACGCCAGGTCGTTGAAACTTCCCGCCAGTCCCTCCATGTCGTCGACCATTGCCAGCTTCGAGAAGTCGAATCGCAACACCATGTACCGATTGTGTTCGGGCGTGGGGTGGCTGCCAATATACGTTCCGCCAAACAAGGAATCGAAGCGATGGGTTTCGTTAATATCGTAGTAGTACGCCAAGGTAGATACCAGCAGGCTCTTCCCGAAGCGGCGGGGACGCAGAAAGACCGGCGCCTCGTACCTTTCCAGAAGAGGGATGTACCTCGTCTTATCCACATAGTAGAAGCCATGCTCGCGCAACTTGGCAAAGTCGGCGATGGCATAAGGGATGGTTATATCTACTGGCATACATTCAATCGGTTAAGCGATTACCGATACAAATGTAGGGAGCTTGTGGCTATCATCCAAATATAAATGGTTTTTTCTCACCCATATACTTCCTTTTAAGGGTTTGCGGATATTGGCCATGCTGGCACCCCAACGTGGCGCTTCGCTCTACGTTGGGTTGGATTATTGTCGACCTCACGAAACCTCCATGCGGCGTGTGTGGACGCCGCCGCTTGGACGCTTACGCGATTGGCGACGGATTTCACAAAAAAGAAGTGAGCCGCGGCATCGCTGCCCCGGCTCACGGAGGGAGAATGAATCTTATGGTTAAAATCTACGAAAAAGAAATCGTTCGGATTACTCGGTGAGGGTCTTGACGCAACGGATGGGCAAGGCGTACGCAACTTCTATAACGTTACCGCTTATTGGTGGTGTATCAGTTAGTTTGTTGATTCTCATAATATTAGCCTGTGTTAAGGTTGCGGCCTTTGATTCCCAGTATCGAGAAGAAGTATAGGTGCCTACGCTCTGTATCGTTCCGAGAAATGCTGCATTGCCATAGCGTTGGCCTGATGCGGGAAGGCTTCTTGTGCTGTTGGCTAAATAAGCCTTCGATGCCAAATTTGCGGTGCCGTCTGCCACCCCTATGCTGGTGTCTGTGGAGCTGTCGGAACCTACTAACCGCCACGGGCGTCCAAGCTCGGCGAAATCCTGATGTGTGGGCATCCGATAGCCTGATGGAGCGGCTCCTATCAGTCCCAAATATTGGCAGATATCGCCCGTATAGGCATTATACATATCGGTGGTGTTGTAGCTGGCATCATTCAAGTCTGTTGTCGTAGCAGGAGGAGTGAAATAAGGTATGTCTTCCCAAGCACCCGTAAGATTGTAAGGCGCTCCGGAGGATGGGCCATCATACCAGCTGGAACCTGTGCCGCTATTGTATTGGGGCACGTACACCGTAACGTCTCCACTCCAGGCGTCGCTGCCATTGACCTGTGCCGGTGATATTCCTACGAGGCTACCCCATTTGAAAAACACGCCTTGCTTGGCCCAATTCGTGCTGCCCGAAGTTTCCTCTTCATCAAAGGTGAGCTTCCCGCCATCCCAGTAAATGTTCGACGCCGCGAACTCTATAGGACGTTTGCTCAGCTTGCTCTTGATGGTGTAGCTATATCCCAGCCGGAAGGCGAGGCTCTCTGAACCCGAGGTACCCGTGTAAATGGGTAATTTCTTGTCGCTGATGGCCAAGGTTCCGTATGCGGGCGTAATAAATTCCATGCTGTTGATGTAGAATCCCGAGGGATTGGGTGTCGCTGATGGACCTCCGCCAATGCTACTCGGCGCGAAAACGAAACGTGTTGGGTCGCTCGTGTAAGTGAGGATACCACTTACCTGATCCGTACGCTCAAACAGGATATTAGGGAGAGGCTCGGTACCGGCGGGCGAAGCTGCCGACCACGTGCCGGCGTTACTACCGCCCATCATGAAGATGTTATTTGGAATGGCGCTGCCGTCAAACGTACTGGCAGAGAGCGCCCCAATCTGCATCCATGTGCCGGGATCCCCTGTCGTGCCGTGACGCGGATAGAGGCCGACGCTGAAATCACCTATCGTTTCAAGAAGACCGTACGGGTCGGCCGCCGTGAGTTCCCAGGTCAATACGGGGAAAAGATGGAGGAACTTGATCGTGGTCGGCACGTCCGGATCCGAAAGGCTGGCTGCCGTGACCCCTTCCAGCTGGGAGACCAGGACATCGGGCGCCAGCCCCGTCTTGTTCCCGTCGGTGAGATACCACAACGATATCTGGCTCGTGAATGTCGTAGCCAATTCATGGAACGTCTCCGTGGTGGTCGCTGTCGCCCCGGTGACGTACTTCAGCAGGTCGCTGGCCGAGGTGCCGTTCTCCGAGATAAGCGCGAGGTTGTACGTTTCCGTCTCGTTGAGGCGTATGAGCATCTTGCCGTCTTCCACGCTGGCCAGCCAGTAGCCCAGCACGGGGTAGCCGCCATTGGCTTGTGTTCCGCTCTTGTCGTAAGCCACCACGAGCACCATCACGCCGTCGGCCAGCGGCTCTTCGCCCACTCTTGTCGTGGGACTGGGCACCAGCTCCGATTCCATGACGAATCCGTCGCCGAGATCATGGGTGAAGCGGACCATTTCTCCTCCGTTGGCTCGGGTCGCTTCCGGGGCGCCGTCTTTATAGCCTCCATCGCTGGCATTGAGATAAACCGCCACCATGCCATCGGCATCGGGGGTTGGGAGAGTGGGATTGTCCATCCCGGGAGCGGCGATATCCTCGCCGCAAGCGCCAAGGCCAAGCAGGGCGGTGGCGCACATCAGGTAGAAAATACTTTTTTTCATGCTTCTGGTTCTTTTTACTTCCTTTGAATCCATGTGCTTTCCTTCTCTTTGGGCTAAAAGATGAAGGCTCCGCCGGTGCCATCGCCATCAGTGTCCGGACCGCCACCGGTTTGTCCGCTTCCTGTATCCACGTAGCCTGCCTCGGCTTCGGGGTTTACCGTGCCGGCCATAATCTTCCCTACCTCTATCACGCACTTATGGATAGTAGGTTCCTCGTACGGGATCTTTTCACAGAGTTTTAATACTTCCTGTTTCATAGCTGTTACATTGTTATTTAGTTTTAAAAGAACTTGGATTGTCCGTCGCGAAGGTCTGTTTTTTTTTTTACTATGGTCTCAAAAGATACATAAGGTGTCTCGCTTCGTACATGCTAAAGTTAAACTATATTTAATTATTGGATATTGCGTGCATAAGTTGTATTTCATCCTTGCGCGTGTCAGTGCGTGTTCCCCTGTGGTCGCTCATAAAAAAAGGCTTCCCGAGGTTGTGTTCTGCTTAGAAAACGCTACCTTGCGCCCCAAATAGAAAAACCATGCAGATGAATCGCATCTTCCACGCACGTATCGCTTGGTACCAATACTTCCTGTTGGCCATACTTACGGCCAACGTCGTCGTCGCCTTTTGGGTGAAGGCGGCTTTGGTGGGGCTGTTGCTGGCCCTGCTGCTGTTGGTGGTGATAGAACGCGTCGTCCACACCGTGTACACCATCACCTCCGAGGGGACGCTGGTGGTTGACGTGGGGCGCTTTGCCCGCAAGCGCGTCATTCCCATAGCCGACATCACCGCCATCGAGCGTTACCGCTCCATGAAGTTCGGCAGCTTCTCCGTGACCAACTACCTGTTGATACACTATGCCGGCAACAAGTTCGTCAGCGTGATGCCCGTCAAGGAGGAAGAGTTCCTCGAGGCGTTGCGGAAGAAGGGCGAAAGGGGTGTGGTCTAAGGACGCCTGGCAGCCTTGGTGGCGAATCCCTACCCAGGGTTATATCCTGCCGGCGGACGGGAGGTTTGCGCGGGGAATGAATAAAAAAACGGGAATCCGTTGCCTGTATGGGAAATATTCCATAGTTTTGCTCATTATATACCTATTTAGACGTTATGATGATGACATTTAGCGAGCTTTGCAACGAGATTTTCGATAAATCGACGCGCGATTACCACCTCACCGACAGCGTTGACGCGGCGATGAGGAATCCTTATGAACTAAAATCCATCGAATACTATCTCTATCTGAAAAACTGGATCGATGCCGTCCAGTGGCACTTCGAGGACATCATCCGCGACCCGGCGATCGACCCCGTCGAGGCGCTCGCGCTGAAGAGGCGGATCGACAAGTCCAATCAGGACCGTACCGACCTGGTGGAGCTTGTCGACAGCTACTTCCTCGACAAATACAAAGACGTCGCCCCGCTGCCCGGCGCGACCATCAACACCGAAAGTCCGGCATGGGCGGTCGATCGCCTCTCCATCCTCGCCCTGAAGATCTATCACATGCGGCAAGAGGCGGAGCGTACGGACAGCACCGACGAGCACCGCGCCCAGTGCCAAGCCAAGCTGGACATCCTGCTGGAGCAGCGCGGCGACCTCTCGCTGGCCATCGACCAACTGCTGGCCGACATCGCCGCGGGGCGGAAGTACATGAAGGTGTACCGACAAATGAAGATGTACAACGACCCGGCGCTGAACCCGGTGCTCTACGGAAAGAAGTAGGCCGATATGTCGCACGTACTGCTCATCCGCTTCTCGTCGTTGGGCGACGTGGCCATGACCGTCCCTGTGTTGCGCGCGCTTGCCACGCGGTATCCCCAGCATCGGTTCACGGTGCTGAGCCGCGCTTCCATGCGACCGCTCTTCGACCGCCTGCCCGCTAATGTCGATTTCGTGGAGGCCGACCTGAAGGGGCGCCACAAAGGTGCGGCGGGGCTGAACCGCCTCTACGGCGAGCTGCGGAAGCTGGGCTTCGACCGTGTGGCCGATCTCCACGGCGTGCTCCGTTCGGACTACCTCCGCCTGCGCTTCCGTCTGGCCGGCATCCCCGTAGCCACCATCCATAAGGGACGTAGCGAGAAGAAGGCGTTGGTACGCCGCCGCCACAAAGTGCTGAAACCACTCAAAAGCTCGTTCCAACGCTATGCCGACGTGTTGGAACGCCTCGGCTTCCCCGTCGACCTCGACAATGCTTCGCCCGGCGAAGCCGTGACAGGGCTCTCGCCCCAGGTGGAAGCCCTGGCAGGTACCAAGGATGGGCTGACGTGGATAGGTATCGCCCCCTTCGCCAAGCACGAGGGTAAAATCTATCCCCTGGAATTGCAAGAGCGGGTGGTGGCGCACTTCGCCGCACGGGCCAACACCCGTGTCTTCCTCTTCGGGGGAGGAGCGGAGGAGCTGGCGAAGTTCGGCGAGTGGACGAGCCGTTACCCCACCGTCGTCGCCGCGGGCGGACAACTGCGGATGCGCGGCGAGCTGGAGCTGATGAGCCGGCTGGACGTGATGCTCACCATGGATTCGGCCAACATGCACCTGGCCTCGCTGGTGGACACGCCGGCCGTCTCGGTATGGGGAGCTACCCATCCGTATGCCGGCTTCATGGGATGGGGACAGCGCTTAGACAACGCCGTGCAGCTGGACCTGACGTGCCGCCCCTGCTCCGTCTTCGGACAGAAACCTTGCTGGCGAGGCGACTACGCCTGCCTGCGCGACATCGCGCCGGAGTGGGTGATAGAGAAAGTGGAAGAAATGATCGTAAAAAAACAAATAACCGAGAAATAGACAGCAATGAAGAATAAGTCTTTGATATTTAGCGACGTGGAAAAGAAAATCATCACGATACGCAACCAACAGGTGATTCTGGACAGCGATGTCGCAATCTTATATGGAGTGGAAACCAGGGATATTAATAAGTCCGTAAAAAACAATATGGATAAGTTCCCTAACGGGTACATCATTGAACTAAACGATAGAGAATTACGAGATTTGCGGTGGAATAATTCCACCGCAAATCGTTCAAAAGTAAGATTTAATCCTAAAGCATTCACGGAGAAAGGACTATATATGCTTGCCACCATATTGAAAAGTCCCCAAGCAACGCAAACAACAATCGCCATCGTGGAAGCTTTTGCCAAACTTCGTGAATTGAGCCGTATCGTATCGCGACTGCCCGAAGCGATAGGCGAAGAGACTCAGAAATCTCTCGCGACAAAAAGCGGCGAACTATTCTCGGAATTGTTGGATGATGCCCAAACAGTGACCGATTCGGAGACCACCATTGAGCTTAACCTGGCCGTGATCAAGGTGAAGCATACTGAAACGCACCAAAGAGGCGCATAGCGATAAGAAAGGAACAAACGAAAGCTTATGATTTGCTACCTGTCCAGAAACTATAAAGAGATAGAGAGCGGTGGCGGCAAGGCCAAGACCGACTTCGAGCGGGTGATGGAAGCGTGTGGCTACCGCAACGTGGGAAGGAAGCAGACGCGTTACCGGAACACGGTCGTGGCGTTCTTCTGCACCCTGCTGAGCGTGCTGAAAGGCGTCTGCTGCCTCCGTCGCGGCGACGTGCTGGTGCTGCAATACCCGCTGAAGAAATACTATACGTTCGTCTGCGACATGGCCCATTTACGGGGTTGCAAGGTGGTGACGCTGATTCACGACCTGGGCAGCTTCCGACGCAAGAAGCTCACCGTCGGGCAAGAGATCGCGCGGCTGGACCACTCCGACGCCCTCGTGATCCACAACGAAGCCATGCGTCAATGGCTGACGGAGCACGGCATACAAGCCAAGCTGCGGGTGGTCGAAATTTTCGACTACCTCTCCGACAGCCTTCCCCATCCGTCGTCCCGCGCTCCCGGACAGCCCTATCGGGTGCTCTTCGCCGGCGAGTTGTCGCCGCGTCACAACGGATTTCTCTACGAGTTGGCCAACGTGCCGCGTTCGTACCAGCTGGTGCTCTACGGCAAAGGGCTGGAAAGAGACAAGCTGAAGGCGCCGGTCGTAGCCAAAGGTTTCGTCGACCCCGACCAGCTGATCGCCGATCCCGAGGGCGACTTCGGCCTGGTGTGGTACGGCGCCGGGCTGAAAGGCGGACAAGGCACGGGGGGGGAGTACCTGCGGTACAACGCGCCGCACAAGCTGTCGCTCTACCTCCGTTGCCAGCTCCCCGCCATTATCTGGGACGAAGCCGGGCAAGCCCCGTTGGTAAGGCGATACGGTGTCGGCCTCTGCGTAGCCTCGCTGGAGGAGCTGGAGGAAGCGCTGGTCAGGCTGACCCCCGAGGAGTACCAGGCGATGAAACAGAACACGGTCGACATCAGTCGCAAGCTGTCGGAAGGCTTCTTCTTTTCGGAAGCCATCCGAAAGGCGTGCGCCGATGTAACCCCCATAACGGAGGAGCGCGGATGACAAATATCGATATCGCCCCCGCCTACGAATCCATGCGCCCCTTCATCGAGCGCGTACCCGCGTCTTTCGAGGAGGAAGGAGAGGTGATCTACGTCGGGCGGAACCTGATCAAGAAGACGGAGGTGGACGGCACGGCAATCAACATCAAGCGCTATCACGTCCCTTCCGCGCTCAACCGCGTCGTCTACTCCTTCTTCCGGACACCCAAGGGACGACGTGCGTTCGAGTATCCGCGGATACTGCTGGACAAAGGTTTCGAGACCCCCGAGCCGATCGCCTATATCGAGGAGCGGCGAGGCGGCCTGATAGCCTACTCCTACTTCGTCAGCCTCCAATTGCCCTACCGTCGCGATTTCTACGAGTTCGCCGAGGCCTCGGCGGAACGCTACGCCGAAGTGGCCATCGCCTTCGCCCGCTACACTGCACGGCTGCACGAGGCAGGTATCCTGCACCGCGACTACTCGCCGGGCAACATCCTGTTCGACCGCCCGGACGACGGAGCCTATCACTTTGCGCTGGTCGACACCAACCGCATGGCGTTCGGTCCGGTAAGTCTCGAGCGAGGCTGCGCCAACTTCGCCCGCCTATGGGGACCTATCGCTTTCTTCGAGCTGATAGCCCGCGAGTACGCCCGGGCGAGGAAGGCCGACGAAGCCCGCTGCGTGGAGCGGGTGTTGGCCTATCGGAAGAAGTTCTGGACCCGATTCTCCAGAAAGCATTACGTCAGTTTTAAATTGGAGTTATAGCTATGATCTGCTTCGACTGTGAGCGAATGAAACACCCCTATACCGGCTTGTACACCTTCTGCGACCAACTGGCCGGGGCGCTGTTGAAGGAGGCTGCCGCCCATCCCTCGCGTCCCTTGGCGCTGTACGTGCCCAAGGCATTCGTCGGGCGATGGGGAGACGAATGCCGATACCTCCGGGTACGTCCGCTCCATCCTTTCTTCTTCTATCGGCCAGGCGTCGGGTTGTGGCATTCGGCAAGCCAGTTCACCCGGTACACGCCCCTTCGTACGCCCGTGGTACAGACTGTCCACGACCTCAACTACCTCTACGAGCCACTTTCGGCGGAGCAGAAGCGGAGGCGGAACCAGAAGGTAGCCAAACGTCTGGAGCGGGCCGACTACATCGTCGTCATCTCCGAGGCCACCAAGCGCGACATCACGCGGCATTTCGATATCAAGGCGACTCCCATACGGGTTGTCTACAACGGCTGCAACCGTTACGAAGGACCTATTGTCGCCCCGTCGGTGAAGCCTGGCGGCCCGTTCCTCTTCTCCATTGGCGTGATGCATCCCAAGAAAAACTTCCACGTGTTGCCCTGCCTGCTGGAGGGAAATAGATACGAGCTGGTCATAGCCGGCGCGCCGCAAGTGCCCGCCTACGCCGGGCAGATCATGGAAGAAGCCGCGCGGTGGGGAGTGGCCGGCAGGGTACGCCTGGTGGGCGCTATCCCCGAAGCGGAGAAACACTGGTACTTGTCCCACTGCGAGGCGTTCCTGTTTCCCTCTATCGCCGAGGGCTTCGGGCTGCCGGTGGTGGAAGCCATGCGCTACGGGAAACCCGTTTTTCTCTCTCCCCATACCTGCCTGCCCGAGATAGGTGGCGAGCAGGCCTACTATTTCAATCCCGACTTCGACAGGAGCGCCATGCGGCGGGAGTTGGAAGAGGGAATGGCCGACTTCGGCAACGGACAGCGGAACCCCGAAGCTATCCGGGCGCGCGCGGCAGGCTTTTCGTGGGAAAAGGCCGCCAAGCAATATTGGGAAGTGTACGACGAGGTACTCCATCATAACCCGCGAAACCATGCGAATAGGATTTGACGGAAAGAGAGCGGTGAGCAACTACACCGGTCTGGGCAACTACAGCCGGTTCGTGGCCGACATCCTGTCGAGCCACTATCCGGACAACGATTACATCCTCTACGCCCCCAAGCCCAAGGCGAACGAGGAACTGCGACACCTGCTGGAACGGGAGAGCCTCACCGTAGCCTACCCGCGGGGCGGCTTATGGCGCCGGCTAAGCGGCCTGTGGCGGGTGTGGGGCTTATGGCGCCGGCTGAAGGCGGACGGTATCGACCTCTACCACGGGCTGAGCAACGAGCTGCCGCTCTCCATCCGCCGCAGCGGGGCGAAGAGCGTGGTGAGCCTGCACGACCTCATCTTCCTGCGCTACCCCGAGTACTATCACCGTGTCGATCGCTGGATTTACACCTACAAGTTCCGCGAGGCGTGTCGGAACAGCGACCGCGTCATCGCCATCAGCGAGAGTACCAAGCGCGACATCGTCCACTTCTTCGGCATCGACGAGGCGAAGATCAGCGTCGTCTACCAAGGTTGCTCGCCCCTGTTCAAGGAGCCGGCCACGGAGGAGCTGAAGGCCGAGGTACGGCAGAAATACGGTCTCCCCCCCCGCTACGTACTCAACGTAGGCAGCATCGAGAGCCGGAAGAACCTTTTGCTCGTCGCCAAGGCACTCACCCTCTTGCCTCCCGAGGTGGAATTGGTGGCCATCGGCAAGCGCACGCCCTACACCGCTACGGTGGAGGAGTATGCGCGCACGCATGGGCTGGAGGGAAGGGTGCGCATCCTGCACGGTATCCCGCGGCGCGAGCTGCCCGCTTTCTACCAGCAGGCCGCCGTGTTTGTCTACCCCTCTTTCTTCGAGGGATTTGGCATACCCATAATCGAAGCCATACACTCGGGTGTACCCGTGGTGGCTGCCACCGGCTCCTGCCTTGAAGAGGCGGGCGGACCAGCCTCGCTCTATGTCCATCCCGAGGACGCGGAGGGGCTGGCCGGGGCTATCGGTCGCATACTGGCCTCGCCCGCCCTGGCACGGAGCATGGTAGACGACAGCTTGCGGTATGTCCGGCGTTTCTCCGACGAAGCCATCGCCAGCCAATTGATCGAACTGTACCGCGAAGTGCTCGGCACACCCTGAAAAGAAAGATGAAACACATTAAGGAATCCATTCAATGAAACAACAAGTATTACTATCTATCTGCATCCCCACCTACAACCGGTCGGGCGTGCTGTCGCAGACACTCGAGCGGCTACTGGCCGACCCCGCTTTCGACGAGGAAGTGGAGATCGTGATCTCGGACAATCGATCCACCGACGACACAGAGACGCAAGTGAGGCGCATAGCCTCGGCACACCCCAACGTAAAGTACTTCCGCAATGCCGAGAACGTGTACGACCGGAATTTCTACCTCGCCCTCGCACGCGGGAACGGGCGCTACCTGAAGCTGATGAACGACTACGCCTGCTTCAAGCCCGGCGGACTGGAACGGATGAAAGCCTACATCCGCCGCTACGACGGAAAAGGGGTGAACCTCCTCTTCTACTCCAAGCTTCGATGGCCCCATCGCCTCGCCAGGGAGCTGTACCTGCCGGACATGAACAGCTTCGTGCGATTGGTCAACAACCGCGCGGTGTGGAACGTCAACTTTGGCGTGTGGAAAGAGCATTTGGCCGAGCTGGATTCCTCGGAAGAGCTATGTGCCCGCAAAGTGCCGCAGCTGGAGTGGTCGTTCCAGGGCGTAGCGGCGCGCCCCACGGTAGTGGTCAACTTCCGCAAGTACGACCAGATAGACGTGCCGGGAAAGAAGATAGACTATCTCTTCTACGTGCCCCATGTGGTCAACTATTACCGGGCGTTCGAACCTTATGTGGAACGAGGCCTCATCTCGCCGCGGACCATCCGATACGACAAATACCGCATCCTGTCGCACTACGTGGGTAGCCGCGTCATCCAGTACCTCTACCTGGCCAAGGAGGTCTCCTTCGACAAAGCCGAAGCTTGGCGGGTGCTCGACGGCTACTTCGCCGACATCCCTTACTACAAATACCTCAAGCTCAAAGGACGGTTTCTTCGCTGGCTCCGGCGGAAACGGTGAGCGCGACGTCCGAGCCAATTTTTCGTCCCATTCGGTTTCTTTTGGATAAAAGGCGGCGGAATGCCGCAATAATTCGTACCTTCGCGCATTTAATAAGGTAAATAGATCAAAGATATTTAACGCGCTCCTCTTGCGGGAAAAGAGGTTACTTAGGAATGGAACAGAAAAAGGATATCTTGAAAGAGCGGATTCTATCGCTCGTAAGAGAGTACTACGACGAAGCTTTTGCGCAAGAGAAAGAGTTTGTCCCCGGCAAGACACACGTCAATTACGGCGGTCGCTACTTTGGCGAGGAGGAGTTGGTGAACCTCGTCGATTCCTCTTTGAACTTCTGGCTCACCGCCGGACCTTGGGCACGCCGCTTCGAGCGGAAGCTGGCCGACTGGTTGGACGTGCGATTCTGCTCACTCACCAATTCGGGTTCCTCGGCCAACCTGCTGGCGTTCATGACACTCACCGCCCAAGAGCTGGGCGAGCGACGCGTCAAGCGCGGCGACGAGGTTATCACCGTGGCCTGCGGATTCCCCACCACCATCGCACCTTGCATACAGTACGGCGCTGTCCCGGTATTCGTGGACATCACCGTGCCCGAATACAACATCGACGTCCGTCGGCTCGAAGAGGCCTACTCCCCGAAGACCAAGGCCGTGATGCTCGCCCATTCGCTGGGTAACCCTTTCAACATCGAGGCGGTGAAAGCCTTCTGCGACAAGCACGGCCTCTGGCTCGTGGAGGACAACTGCGACGCGCTGGGCACCGAATACACGCTCGACGGCGTGACCCGCAAGACGGGCACCTTCGGACACATCGGCACGTCGAGCTTCTATCCCCCACACCACATCACCATGGGCGAAGGCGGGGCGGTGTACACCAACGACCCCCTGCTGCACAAAATCGTCAATTCCTTCCGCGACTGGGGACGCGACTGCTGGTGCGTAGGCGGCGTGGACAACACCTGCAAGGCGCGCTTCGGGCAGCAATACGGCGAGTTGCCGATGGGATACGACCACAAATACGTCTACTCGCACTTCGGATACAACCTCAAGGTCACCGACATGCAGGCCGCCATAGGCTGCGCGCAGCTGGAGCGGCTGGACCATATCGTGGCCGCGCGACGAGCCAACTTCGGCTTCCTGAAGGAACGGCTCGAGGGAACGCCCGGCCTCATCCTCCCCAAGGCCCAGGCGAACGCCAATCCGAGCTGGTTCGGGTTCCTGATCTCCGTGACACCCGATGCCGGGTTCACCCGCAACGAGCTATCGGGATACCTGGAACAGCACAACATACAGACCCGCAACCTCTTCGCCGGCAACCTGCTGAAGCACCCCGCCTTCGACGAGATGCGGCGTACGCGCCAGGGCTACCGCGTGGTGGGCACGCTGGACAGCACCGACTACGTGATGAACAACACCTTCTGGATAGGTGTCTACCCGGGCATGACACCAGATATGCTGCGCTACATGGCCGATACGATCAAGGAATTTGTCAACACTCGCCACCTCGGGAGGGAGGGTGAGTCAATGAATACGCAGGAAGTATGAAAGCGGTGATTTTAGCCGGCGGCTTCGGATCACGACTGAGCGAAGCCACCTATTTGATTCCCAAGCCGATGGTGGAGATTGGCGGGAAGCCCATCATCTGGCATATCATGAAGATCTATAGCCATTATGGAATCGACGACTTCATCGTATGCTGCGGATACAAGCAATACGTCATCAAGGAGTATTTCGCCAACTACTTCCGACACAACTGCGACATGACAGTCGACCTATCCGACGACAGTATCGACATCCTCGACAACCACTCCGAGAAGTGGCGCGTCACCATGGTCGACACCGGGCTGAACACCATGACCGGCGGACGCATCAAGCGGGTGGCCCCATACATTGGCAACGAGCGCTTCCTGCTCACTTACGGCGACGGAGTGACCGATCTCAACATCGCCGACACCATCGACGCGCACGAGAAGGCGGGAAAATTGCTCTCCGTCACCGCCTACAAGCCCGGGGGGAAGTTCGGCTCGCTGGAGATCGACCTCGACTCCAGCTTGGTGAAGTCGTTCATGGAGAAGCCCGACGGCGACCGCAACTGGATCAACGCCGGATACTTCGTCTGCGAACCGGGCGTGCTCGACTACATCCGCGAGGGCGACGCCACCGTTTTCGAGGGCAAGCCCATGGAGGAGCTGGCAGCCGCCGGACAGATGCACGCCTTCAAGCACCGCGGCTTCTGGAAGCCTATGGACACGCTGCGCGACAATTCCGAGCTGAACGAGATGTGGGAATCGAAGAAAGCGCCTTGGAAAGTTTGGTAACGACGACCCGCGCGCAGGGACATAACATATAACGATACATATATAGATATAGGCAAATGGTAGATTTGTTTCAGGACTTTTATCGGGGAAAACGGGTGCTGGTGACCGGACATACCGGCTTCAAAGGCTCTTGGCTCTCCATCTGGCTGCACGAGCTGGGCGCCGAGGTGACGGGGCTGGCCCTAGCTCCGGCAACGGAGAGGGACAATTTCGTTCTCTCGGGCATAGGGCGCCAGATCACCGACCTGCGGGGCGACATACGCGACGCCTCCGCGGTGGAAGCGGCCTTCGCGCACAGCCAGCCCGAGATCGTGTTCCACTTGGCCGCGCAGCCACTCGTGAGAGAGTCGTACGCCCAACCCGTGGAGACGTACGCCACCAACCTGATGGGTACCCTGAACGTCATGGAGGCCATACGCGCCACGTCCAGCGTCAAGGTTGCCGTAATGATCACCACCGACAAGTGCTACGAGAACCGCGAGCAGCTATGGGGATACCGCGAGGACGAGCCGATGGGCGGATACGACCCCTACTCCTCGTCCAAGGGATGCGCCGAGATAGCCATCGCCTCGTGGCGACGCTCATTCTTCAACCCCGCCGATTACGGCAAGCATGGGAAATCCATCGCCAGCGCGCGGGCCGGTAACGTGATAGGCGGAGGCGACTGGGCCAAGGACCGCGTCATCCCCGACTGCATGCGCGCCCTGGAGACCGCGAGAGCCGTCGGCATACGCAGTCCCCGCGCCATACGCCCGTGGCAACACGTGCTCGAACCCCTCGGCGGATACCTGCTGCTGGCAAGCAAGATGTGGGAAGACCCCACCGGATACTGCGAGGGATGGAACTTCGGGCCGAAGCCCGAATCGGTGGCCAACGTATGGGACATCGCCTCACGGGTGACCCAGGCCTACGGCCAAGGATCGCTCGTCGACGCCTCCACCCCTGGCGAGCCGCACGAGGCGAAGCTCCTGATGCTCGACATCTCGAAAGCCTGGCTACGGTTAGGATGGCAACCGCGCCTCTCCCTCCGCCAGACCGTGGAGCTGACGGTGGACTGGTACAAACGGTACCGGAGCGAGAACGTGTACAACCTCTGCGTGGAGCAGATTAACGCCTACGCCGCCCGATGAAAAACATCCTGCTCACCGGCGGGAGCGGATTCATCGGACGCAACATCCAAGAAAGCTTTCTCGCCTCCAGATACCAGATAGACGCCCCGTCGAGCCGAGAGCTGGACGTGGCCGACGAGGAGAGCGTGCGGCAATACTTCGACACCCACCGGCCCGACGTGGTGATACACGCCGCCGTGAAGCCCACGCACCGCGACGCCAAGGACTTCAATAATCTCTTCTACACCAACACCCGCATGTTCTTCAACCTCGAGCGGTATGTGGGGAGCGGCTACGGACGTATGCTTGTCATTGGTTCGGGAGCCATATACGACAACCGGCACTATCGCGCCAAGATGCGGGAAGAGGAATGGACCGGGCACATACCCACCGACGAGCACGGCTTCTGCAAGTATGTCTGCGCCAAAACCATAGAACGGGCCACCGACATCTACGACCTACGCGTGTTCGGCATCTTTGGCAAGTACGAGAACTACGCCATACGCTTCATCTCCAACGCCATCTGCAAGACGTTGTTCGACCTGCCCATCACGATCAAGCAAGACCGCATGTTCGACTACCTCGACGTGGACGACCTCATGCCCGTCCTCCAATGGTTCGTCGAGGCCACGCCGCGCCACCAGGCCTACAACGTCACCCCCGACCACGCCATCTCCCTCCTCGAGCTGGCACGCATGGTACGCGAGATAGCCGGCAAGCCCGACCTCCCCATCCGCGTGGCCCGCGAAGGGATGGGACTGGAATACAGCGGCGATAACCACCGTCTGAGAACGGAAAACACAAACTGGTCGCTCACACCGATAAGAGAGAGTATCGAACGTCTGTACCGCTGGTACGCGACAGTGAAAGAGGGACTGAACAAAGAAGTATTATTAACCGACAAATGAAACAATGAAAGAAAAAGAAGCAGAAGAAAAGAATGAAAAAAAGGCCATTATCATAGGAGCAGGCCCCGCGGGGCTGACAGCAGCGCACGAATTATTGAATACGGCGATACGTCCCGTCGTCCTGGAAGAGAGCGGCGAGTTCGGAGGCATCTCCAAGACAGTGAACTACAAAGGCAACCGTATCGACATTGGCGGACACCGCTTCTTCTCCAAGAACAACGAGGTGATGAAGTGGTGGGACGACGTGATGCCCCTGCAAGGCAAGCCTTCCAAGGACCAAATCCTGCTGCATACCGAGAAAGAGGTGCCGCTGCCGGGCAAGGCCGATCCCGAGCGGACCGACCGGGTGATGTTGCTTCGTCACCGTGTGTCGCGCATCTTCTACCTGCGTAGCTTCTTCGACTACCCCATCTCCCTGAAGTTGCGGACGTTCACCAACATGGGATTGGCGCGTACCGTCAAGGCAGGCTTCGGTTACCTCCGTTCCATGCTGTTCAAGCGGACGGAGAAGTCGCTGGAGGACTTCTACGTCAACCGCTTCGGACGTCCGCTCTACAGAATGTTCTTCGAGGACTATACCGAGAAGGTGTGGGGCGTGCACCCCTCCAAGCTGGGAGCCGACTGGGGATCGCAACGCGTGAAGGGCCTCTCCATCACCGCGGTACTGAAGAATATGCTACTGCCCAGGAAGGGAAAGAGCGACGACATCAGCCAGAAGGACGTGGAGACCTCGCTCATCGAGCGATTCATCTACCCCAAGCTGGGGCCGGGACAGCTGTGGGAAACCGTGGCCCGCGACATACAGCCGCGAGCCGAGGTGGTGACACGCAGCAAGGTCACCCGCATCCATGTGGAGGCTGGGAGGGTGGTGGCCGTCGACGCTGAGGAGAACGGACAAACCATCACCCGTCCCTGCGACTACCTGCTCTCGTCCATGCCCATCAAGGACTTGGTTGCCGCCATCAGCGGCATAGAGGTGCCCGCCGACGTACGTCGCGTGGCCGCCGGACTGCCCTACCGCGACTTCATCACCGTGGGGCTGTTGGTGAAGAAGCTCAAGATCGAGAACCGGACGAAGATCAAGACCTGGGAGCGACGCGTGCCCGACACGTGGATATACATCCAGGAGCGCGACGTGAAGATTGGTCGCCTGCAGGTGTTCAACAACTGGTCGCCCTACATGGTGAAGGATTACGAGAATACGATGTGGATAGGCCTGGAGTACTTCTGCACGGAGGGCGACGAGATGTGGCGGATGGAGGATCGGGCCTTCATCGACATGGCCATCGGCGAACTGGCGCGCATCGACATCCTCGACCCCGCCGACGTGCTCGACAGTACCCGCATCAAGATCCGCAAAGCCTATCCTTCTTACTTCGGGACCTATAACGAGCTGGACAAGGTGAAAGCTTTCCTCGACCAGATAGAGAACCTGTACTGCATCGGACGCAACGGACAGCACCGCTACAACAACATGGACCACTCCATGCTCACCGCCATGGAGGCGGTGAAGAATATCCGGACGAACAAAACGTCGAAAGAAAACGTTTGGGCAGTGAATACGGAAGAGAAGTATCATGAGTCAAAGAATTAAAATAACCGACCTTCTATGCAAGCATTGTTTTATAAGTTTTTCGTTGAAGCCACCGACAACGCCCTTCTCCAACTGATGCGATATACGTTCGTGGGAGGGCTGGCGTTCGTCGTCGACTTCGGGTTGCTCTACATCCTCACGGAGTACGGGCACGTCTATTATGTCGTTTCGGCCAGCGTCTCTTTCGTGGTCGGACTGTTGGTCAACTATGCCCTTAGCGTCTCTTGGGTATTCGGGGAACGCGGTTCCGGATACAAGGGGCAGGAGTTCCTGTTCTTCTCGCTCATCGGCTTGGTCGGCATGGGGATGAACTCTTTCTTGTTGTGGTTCATCACCAGCCGCTTGGGGATGTACTACATGGCCTCCAAGGTCGTCGTCGCCGTCATGGTCTACGCATGGAACTTCCTGGCCCGCAAATATCTTCTGTTCAGCAAGAGGAGCTATCATGGTCCATATCAGCGTCAGGTCTCTTAGGGTCTGCGGACTGCTCTACTTGCTCGTGCCGGTGCTCATCTTCGTCGTGGGATGGTCGCGCGGGTATGTCGCTGTCCCGCTCTCCTTGCTGATGTTGTACGCCTCGGGCAAGGCCATCTCTTCGCGCTCCGGCGATGAAGGGGCGACGATAAGCGTGCCGGCCAGGCAGTTGGCGCTGATACTTGGCGTGCTGTCGCTGTGGGTCGTCCTGTCGGGGATAGGGCGGTACGTATGGCAGAACGACGACCATTACTGGCGCAACGCCGTATTCAACGACCTCATCCTGCGCGACTGGCCGGTGAGCGATGGGACACACACCCTTTGCTATTATTTCGGTTTCTGGCTTCCCGCCGCCTTAGTGGGCAAGCTATTCGGCTCGGTAGCCGCGGCCAATTTCGCGTTGCTGGTGTGGAGCGTGCTGGGTATGTCGCTTTTCTATTTCCTGATATGCGCCTGGCTGCGATCGGTGAAGACAGGTATCTTGCTGCTGCTCATCTTCTTCAGCGGCATCGATCTCTTCGGCTATCTCGACTTCTATCTCGCGCGCCATCGGGTGGCGGAGCTATGGCCCCATTTGCTCACGTTCCCCCATATCGAATGGTCCACCATTCCCTTTCAGGCTTCGTCCGTCACCACGTTGCTGTTCTGGGTGTTCAACCAGTCCATCCCGTTCTTTATAGGCATGATGCTGCTCCTGCCGCGCGGAGGATGGAGGTATAAGCCATTCGTCTATTCCTTGCTCCTGCTATTCTCTCCCTTCCCGTTTGTCGGCTTCGCGCCGGCCATGCTCTGCCAGGCTATCCGGGAGGCGCGGGGAGAGGGCCTGCCGGCCTTTATCCGCCAAAGCCTCACCGTGGAGAATCTCGCGGCCATCGGCGTCGTATCCTTGGTGGGCCTGTTCTATCTGTCGAACATCGCCGCGGGCGAATCGGGCTTCCGGCCTCCCCGGGCGGCTTATCTCTTTTACTTGCTGACGCAGTACGTCGTCTTCTTTCCTTTCGTGCTGAAGGACAACTACAAGGATCCCTTGCTATGGACGTTGTTCGCCACTTGCCTCGTCTTCTCGCTGGTCAACCTTGGCGAATCGACCGACTTCTGCATGAGGACCAACATCCCGTTCACGCTCTACCTGATGCTGCTGGTCATGAAGCGGTTGTACGTGTCGGGTATCGGAAGGAGGATGAAGAGACTCTTGGTCGTCGTACTTGTCTTGGGAGCCGTCACCCCCTTTTTCGAGATTGCCCGCACCGTGAGGCAGACCTGCCACTGCGTCCGCGAGAGGGAGGTCTGCGAGCGCCGGCTGACCGACCGCGATTCCATTTTCGACGAGAAACTGACGGGACCCAATTTCCTGGGAAGGGACGACAGCCTGTTCAACCAATACCTGCTGAGGCGGTAGCCACCGGTCGACGCCCGGTGGCCGCCGGTCGCCGCCATTCGGCAAAGGCGAGCGCCAGAAGTACCGTCCACATCAGGACGAATCCCCCGTTGTTGATGTAGTAAGTGGCCTTGCCCAGCTGAAGGGGCAGCAAGGCGAGGACAAACAGCAGGATGAGCGAGCCGTAGAGTTTCTTTTCCCTTTTCGTCCACGACGCGGCCGAAAGCCTTGCCGAAGCGAGCGCGATGAGCAACGGAAACAGGTAGACCCCGCTATATACGGAAGCTTGCTGCGGAAACAGGGCGCACATCATCGACAGCAAGCCCAGGCGCAAGGTGGGTGAGGAGGCTTTGAAGAACAGGAAGAGCGTGCAAAGCCCCAAGCCGTAGTTGAGCCATTTGCCCGCGGAATACACGGCGGGAGAGGAGGAGAGGCCGAGGCTATGCTCCACCTGGAGGAAGATGGCGATAACGCCGAAGTGGTCGGGCGATTTCGACATGCCATAGATGGGCGTCTGTGCCGAGATGTTGCGCAGGAGCTGCTCCAGGTTTTCCACAAGGCCATGCTTGAAAAACAGGAAGGGGACAAACACGAGCAAGGCCGTCACCACACCCGCGGCGACGAACGTGCGATATTCCCTACGCCGCAAGTAGTACAGGGCGAATAGTACCGGAAAGACTTTGAACGTGGAGGCCAACGCCAGGCAGAGCACGCAAAGCCACCGCTTTCGCCCACTGTCCTTGAAGCAGATGAAGTAGTTGACACAAGCGGCCGTGAGCAGGATGAAGTTTCCCCGCTCCAGGGCGAAGAGGCTGACCGAAGAGAAGAGGATGACGATCCATAGATAGCGGGGAGCCTCGAACTTACGGCACAAAAGGAACAGGGAATGAAGGTAGAAGAAGAGCGAGAGGGCCAAGAACAGGCCCGCGCACAGTAAAGCCGCCGGCGATGTCCAGCACTCGGCCAGGCTCATGGACGAATAGGGGACGAATAAGGTCTGGGGGTAGAGCAGGAGGTAGCACAAAGGCGGGTAGATGTGCTCGTGCAGCCCGTTGATGGTGTTGAAGTACGGATCCCTTCCCGCCGCGTACCGGGTATGGTTGAAGTAGTCGGCGAGGAAATCGTCGCCCCCGCGGAAGAATACGTTGAGCTGGTGGCGCGAAGGGTCGGCGACCAGCAGCAACGCCCATAGCGCGGCGAAACCCAGGGCGCAAATCCAGAATGTCTGCCAATATGTTGTCTGACGCATTGCTCGTATCGCGGTTTGTTTTCTATTTCGTAGCGGGCGGAGAGCCGTGCCCGGAGGCCCCGCCCTATATCCGGCGCGAATGTACGGCTTTATGGCAAGCCGGACAATACGTCCGCGTAGAATCTCGTGGAAAAAGAGTATCTTTGTCCCCCGACTGTAGCATTATAAGACATGAAGTTTCTTACCTATCGCGTCGACGGCACGTTCGTCCGTTTCGTTCTGGTCGGCATAGTCAACACCCTTTTTGGCGTGGGGCTTTACTGCCTTTTCATCTACCTGGGCCTACCCTACCGCCTGGCCGTGTTGCTGAGCACTGTGCTGGGCGTGCTGTTCAACTTCAAGACCATCGGCGCGTTCGTCTTCAGGAACCGTTCCAACCGTCTCCTCTTCCGGTTCGTAGGCGTCTACGTAGTGGCTTACTTCGTCAACATCGGCATCATCCACCTTTTGCTGCTCACTACGCCTTTGGGCGAGTACTGGGCGGGAATCGTCACCACGCCCGTAGTGGCCATCGTCTCCTACCTGTTGCAGAAGCGGTTCGTGTTCAGGCATTAAGCCGACGGATAACTTTCTCGGGATAAGCCTCCGCGCGTTGGTGTGGGTCGAGGCAGTGATGTTTCGGCCGACTTTCCTCTATTTATATACGCGACGCGAAATCCGTGCCCCAAAATCTTGCGTGCGTGCTTTTAAATGTCTACCTTTCGCCACTGAAATGTATTAATCCGAAAGAAGGAGGCGGATGATCATGAAAAGGATATGTTTCTTCTCTTTGTTGATGACAGTCGTGCTCAGCGCCCGGCTGGATGCGCAATGTGTCATTTATCCCAGCTTGAAGAGCTTCTTGGAGCAGGACGGCGACACCGTCGAGGCGCTGTGCGTGGAGAAACGCACGCGCAACCAAATCATGCTGACCGGCGGTGCCGACTACCGGGTGAGCGCGGACGAAAACAACAGCTTGTCGCGCCGGCTGAAGAGACGAACCTTCGCCATACGCACCGGCGAAGGCGACCTCTACCTCAACTGCCGCAAGATGCGCTACAAGAAGATGCGCTTCGGCGCTTGGTACGCCCCGGCCGTGAAGATAGGGGACAACCTATTCTTCAGCGCCGTGCCGCTTGGATCGGTGGTGGGCGGGCAGTTCGTCTCGACCGAGGAGGTTAAGCTGGGCGGACAGGTGGGCGATGCCATAGCGACCTCGAGCTTGGTGAACAAGCGCGTCTGCTACGAGCTGGATACCGCCACGGGGAAGGTGGAGTTTCTCGACAGGGAGCGCATGCTGCAACTCCTCGACAACTATCCCGAATACAAGGAGGCGTACCTGAACGAGGAAAGCCCCGAATCGAAATGCACCTTCAAATACCTGTTGCTGATACAAGGAAAAAGTAGGAGTGAATAGTGATTGGCGAGAGTTCACCACAGATTACACAGATTCACACAGATTTTATAAGGATTGGCGTGTAGAGGAGATGTGGTATGCCGCGTCTTGCCATTCGCGAACCATTAGGCTCGGCCATTCGCGAGTGATTAGCGGTTCATTTCCCGCACCCCATCGGGGTGCCAGCTTAATAGCTCGGCAGCTTGCTGCCGGGTATCGTTTTCCGTGCGCCTCCGTTAAGTTGCGCACGCCGTCGACATGAGGCTTTCGCGGAGGGCGAAGCGCATTTTTCGCCATTTCTTAAAGTAAAACCTCGCCATTTCTTAAAGTGAATCATTGCCGTTCCTGAAAATAGCGCTATCTTTCTCCCTGATAAATAGAATGATAAGCGGCATTTTGTCGACCCCTCCATCGCCACGGCGGCGTTGCGCGTCTCTCCCGGCGGACTGCTGGACGATTTCCTTTCGTTCGGCTTCCTCTTCGAGTCGCTCTGCGTGCGCGACATGCGCGTGTACGCCCAGGCAAACGATGGCGACGTGTTCCATTACAGGGACAAGAATGGGTTGGAAGCCGACCTGGTCATCGCCCTCCGCGACGGACGCTGGGCGGCCGTAGAGGTGAAACTGGGAAACAAGCAAATAGAGGAGGCGGCCGGGAACCTAAAGAACTCAACTTTCGCAAGTATCCTATCGCAAAATGGGGGCACCGGGAATATCCTGTGTTTATCCTATACCATCTTTTTGTAAAGTCGTACATTTATTGGAAGGGGGCGTACTGGATACGCATATATGAATAGATTGTTGGAGGAGATGAAGAC
>JAISIZ010000069.1 GCA_031261785.1 Mediterranea sp. (in: CFB group bacteria) | reverse complement strand
GTGACTTTTGCCGCAGTAGACATTCCAGGCATAGTAACGGCGGAAGTCACAAACGATGCACCAACACTTGTATAGTCTATATTCGACATCGCTTCACCAAACCCTTGACCATTAGCCATAGAAACTGTAACTTGAGCAGCGGCATCTACTATTGCTCCGACAGCACCCTTTATTAATGGAACTAAGAAAATCGGAAGTTTTCCATCAGAGTCTATGGCATTTATCGGATTCCCAGCGCAATACGCATACGGACTCACCGAGTAATACTTCTCCGCCAGCGGATCCATCGTCGTGAACCGCAGGCCGTCCATCATGCGGGCTTCCACGTCGTACCAGTTCAGGCCGTTATCCGTGTCGTACTCCTTGCCGATGTACTTGTACTTCTGGATGTCGGAAGAGTAGCTCTCGGCGAAGGGCGTGCCGTACGGGTAGTAATGGTTGGCCTGGACGATGTTGCCGTTCGCGTCGGCCACCACCCGGTTGCTCCCCAAGTGATCCTGGAGGTAGAAGTGGTACCGGCCGTCTTTGATGTAGCCGCCGTCCACGAGAATCATGTCCAATGAGTCGTTCTTGTAGATCATATTGCCGACATAATCCGTGCGTACCTCGGTGCTCGCCTTCTTGTGGAGGACGGAGAGCTTCGTCCCGTCCGCCGAGTAGACGTACTCGTTGTAAACGCCCGGTTCCGCGAAGGTAATCTTTTCGGGGAGATTCAGGACGTTGTAGGCAATGGAATAAATTCCACGGTTGGCGTCCATGGTCATGTTGCCGTTGGCGTCGTAGGCGTACTCGACATCGATGTCCGCCCCGTCCATGAAGTCATACGAGAAGGAGTTATTCGCCGCCTCGCCCGTATCGGTCGCTTTCACGAGCTGGTTGCCGACGTAGGTGAAGGCGACGTTGTCCACGAGACCGTACGCGGCGGGGCCTTTGTTCCCATGACGTTGCAGGCTCAGGATGTTACCGTGCAGGTCGTAGGAGTAGGCGGCGCTGAATTTCTCGCTCGCCGCTCCCGCTTCGCGGTAATCGGCCGCCGTCAGGCGGGAGAGGTTGTCGTACGCGAAGTTGTAGCCCCGTTGCTTGCCGTCGCCCGAGCGCGTCACTTTCCAGTCCATGGCGGAGATGTTGCCGTTGTAGCGGGGCGTACTGCCCCCGCGTTGCTCGTTGTAGTACAGCGTCTGGCTGAACAGAGGGCTGTCGATGCTTTTTGTCCACGACCTGATGTTATAGGCGTAGTCGGTGCGGAGGTTGGCGTTGCCGTTCCGTTTGTTCGCCTTCAGGCGGCCCAGCTCGTCGTACTCGTTGTCGACCAGGGTCACCACCTCGCCGCCGTCTAATTGGTGCGTGGTAAGGAGCGGGCGAAGCTCGTGGTCGTACGTGTACGTGTACCGCTCCGTCCGCGTGGGCTGCCCGGCGAGCGAGTGCGTGAGCAGGCGTAGCGTGGGCTGGCCGGTGAAGTTGTAGGCTATACGCTCCACGTCCATGTCGATGGATGCGGGGGGGATTCCGGCGGGCGGCAAGGGAAACGCCCCGTCGCCGCCGGGATCCCCGGCATGGCCGGCGTCACCCCAGGTGGGGATTTCTATCGCACCGAGCGGGACGCCCCCCAGGAGGTCGGCGGAGCGCCGCTGCGCGAGCCTGCCCCGGTCGTCGTAATAGAAGGCGGAGCGCCGGTAGGTCACCGCCCCGGTGTCCAGGCGGGCGACCAGCGTGCCCGTGAGCAGTCCCTTGGCGCTGGACGGCTCCGCGGCGAACCCTTCGACGGCCTCGTAGCCGAACGCTTCCCGGTCGGGGAAACTGAACCGGTACGTGAAATTATAGTTGTCGTAGTAGCTGACCTGGTGGATGACGGGATTCACGAGCGGGTAGCCCTCAATGTCCTTCCCCACACGGTAACCCCCGTTGTCGGCCGCGCCCACCATCTCGCAGATGAACCGGGCATGGGGTTCGTCGATACATGGGGCGGCGAACGGGTCAAGCTCGTTCTCGCAGGTGCCCCGCAAGGCCGGACGGCCGAACGGGTCGGAGAGCGCGAACGACCACACCCCCCGCGCGCGCTCCTCGCCATCCTGGCTAAAGACCAGGGTTCCGCCGTTATCGTACACGTAGTATTCCCAGTCGGCGCCGGGACGCTTCCTGCCCGCCACGTTACCCATCGGGTCCAGCTTGTACAGGTAGGCGTACCCGTCGAGCAAGGCTTGCGGCGCCGTCCCCAGTATATCCAGCCTCGCGGACAGCCCGGGTGGCAGCACGGCGCGGATTTCGCCGAGGGCATTTCGGATGTAGTAGGTGTCCAGGAAGCCTCCGCCCACCCCGGGGCTGGTCCTCCGCTCGAGAACTATGTGGCCGGAACGGTCCACGAACGTCCGCAGCGTCCCGCCATCCTCGTCCACGGTCTCGGTCACCAGCAGGGTACCGTCGGGGCGCAGGCCGTTGACGGCTATCGTCATCGCCTCTCTCTCGCCGTCGACGAGATAGACATTGAGGCACCACGGGTGCCTGGCCGACCGGTAGACGTCCTCATTGGTCCCCACGAACCTGTCGCCCGAGCGCCACGACTCTCCCGGGCCGTACTGGCGTACGACCCTGTCCAACGGTGACGCCTCGTAGACGGGCGAGGAGTAGGGGCGCGCGTCGCCATGGGCCGTCGTCGCCCATGCCTTGTAGGATGTCGGGGGCACGAAGTTCCCACTGTCCGCGGGCATGGCGGCCGGGAGCCACTCGTCGCCCGGGCGTCCCCAGCCGTCGTATTCCCGCAAGGCGGCCCAGTCCTTCCCCGTTGGCGAGGCGCCGCGGTTAACGCTTTGCCCCAGGCGCCCGAGGCCGTCGTAATAGCTGACGGTGAGCGGCCCCTCGGCGCCCCCGTCGAGACTAGTGAGCGCAGAGACGGCGTTCCGGCCCGCCCGGGCGGGGAGGGTGAACTCCAGTCTTCGGCTACCCGGGGGGATGGATGGCATGGGCTCCTCCTCGGGATAGGCCGCACGGGTCCGGTAGGAGAACGAGGCGGCGTAAGCGTCGAGCCCGGCGTCGGCCGCCAGCGCCCCGCCATCCGGCACGAGTTGCTCTATCAGCTCCGTCCCGGGGTCGTCGACGTTACCGGGGGGATCGGCCGGATGATTCCCCGGGGAAGGGGGCGAGGCGGACCCGTCCCCGGACGGGATCTCGTCCAGGGCCACGGTCTTCCCCGTCTTCCCCAGAAGCGAGGATACGAGCAGGTACCTGCCCGCGGGCAGGTACACTTCGTCCGACACGTCCAGCGCGGGTGGGGCGCCCAATAGGAGCGGCCCTTTCCGGTAATGGGTTCTTCCGGCCGGGGCGGAGACCCCATTGTACTCGGCTATCGCCAGGCTCCAGGATAACGGGGCCTCCGTCCCGGCTCCCCCGCCGGGATGGCGTAGCGAGTCGACGTCGAACGAGAACGCCATCGGCCCGTCGAGGCTCAGCAGGCAATAGGCCTCATAGGTCCCGTCCTGCCCCAGGTAGTCCAGCGTGACGGTACTGGCCGCGTCCCGCCCGATCGACAATTCCCCGCCGCCCATGCCTGGTGTCATGGATCCCGGCGTGGGAAAACCTTGCCCGCATGCGGGGCGGAGCGCCAGCGACAAGGCCGCCAGCAGGATAAGTGTTCCCGTTCTCATAATCCTTCCTCCCCTGATTTCACGCGTCCGTCCTCGATGGCCCCGGGCGCCCTCCCGTCATGGTTGTGGTATTGGTAATCGTACCTGTCCAGCGTCCTTTTCCGGAGGAGTCCGTCCTCGCCCCGTTCCATGCGGTAGCTCTCGACAAGCCGCCCCAGATAGTCGTACGCATGATGGACGGTCGTCCCGTTTGGGGACGTCTCCGATTCCAGCCACAGGTCGGGCGTGTATTTGTATATATGGAAAAGCGATTGGGGCATCTTGTGGCGGATGCCCTCTATCAGGGAGTGGTCGAACGCCATCGAGGAGGACAGCCAGGCCGCGTCGCTCCCCGACACGCGCGCCACTTCCTCCAGCGTGGCGTTCTCTATCTTGGCCATGAGACGTTGCCCCTGTTTCCCCCAAAGCAACGTTATGGGCACGCCCCTCTCGCGGACCGAGACGGGGTTCCCGTACGGGTCGGCCTTGTCCACGGCGTAGACCTCGCGCGAGTGCCCGTTCCGTTCCTCGTCCATCCGCTCGACGTGGGGGACGGGACGGCTCCCGTACCAGTACGTCTCCCGCTTCCGTACGCCTCCCGCCTCGGTCGTCCTGTCGTGGAGCCAGGATACCAGGTGCTTGTCCCTCATCCACCCGTTCCCCGGCTGGTCGGCGGCGCGCGTGTAGCTCTCCGTCACCCTTCCCCCGTCGCTACGCCAGGTGACGGAACGGGACGGCAGCTTGCGCGTGTCGTAGTCGAGGGCGGTCTTGCGCGTGAAGGGTACCGTCCCCGACAGCGGGTAGACGCTCTCCACGATGGAGTCCTGGAGGTAGGAGTAGGTGTACGTGTGGGTGAGCGTACCGGACTTGTGGACGACTTGGTTGTCGGGGTCGGAGCAAAACCGCAACGCCTCTTGGCTCGCCGTCTTCAGGGATCCGGGATTCACCGCCTTATAGCGGTAGCGATTCTCCTTGCGCAGGCGGCCGGACGCGTCATGGTATTCCTCCGAGAGCAATTTACCCCTCTCCATAGAACGGCTGCCATGGGGAACCATGTACCCCTGGCTACGGAACGTGGAATGGATGGGAGGCTCGTCGTAGTGGGAATCGCCATGGATGTCCACGCCATAATTGGAGTAGCGCCGGATGATGTATCCCAGGGACTCGCCCTCCGCGTCGGTAGTCTCCTCTATGACGCATGAGTAGCCCACGTCGGGCGTGTTCATGTTCGTCACCGAGGGGAAGAAGCCGCCTTGGGAACGGAGGACCAGTTTCTGGGATAGCGTGGTGAAAAGAATCCTCCGAGTGTAATCATAAACGACCGTGTGGACGGGGAGGGACTTCAGCACGCCGCTGCTCGGGGCGTGAGCGTCGGGACTCCCGGAGTAATGGTACCGCTTGATTCCCAATACGCTATCACCCTCGCTCAGGCTGGTGACGCTCTTGACGCGCAGGCCGCCCGTGCTCCCCTGTAGCGGGACCAGGGATTGGCGCGTCGAGTCCAGCGCTTGGGAATAATCGTGCCGCTCATATTCAAGGCGCGTCTTTCCGCCGGTCGGATACACGATCTCTTTCAACGTCTCGGCCTTCGCGGTCCAAAGTCCGGCGGTGTGGGGCTGGAAAGTGGGAGTGTCCGAGAAAACAACCTGCGTCCCCATGTAATACCCCCACGAATCCGCAAGGGGACGGACGTAATCGTCCTTGGGGTAGGTGACCTCCGTGTCGTACGTGAAACGGTATTCGGGCGCCCGCCCAGGTTCCGGATCCTCAGGGATATCGTACGAGGCGGCGAGAAAGGATTCCCCGTGAGGTGTCCGCCCCTGGCTGGTTATGAAGGACGGATTCCCTTGCCTGCCCGTGATCAGCGACAGCTTGACACGGTTGTTCCTCACGTAGCCGAAATAAATCGTCCGTGTTGAGATGCCCCCGTTTATCTCTATATAGACGCAATGCAGGATCTTGCACTTGAGCCTGGCCTTTATGGACCGCCGCAGGTCGTTCTCGCTGCCCGCCATGTTGATCTCCGGCCCGAGGAACACGTGGAATTGGCCGGACGGGGCCGCCGACACGTTCACCAGGTTGTCCCTCCCGTAAAGCCCGGGATCCTTCCAGGCCAGGTAAGAATCCACGAAGGATTCGGGATATCCCGCCTCATCCCGGTAAACGAATCTAAGGGTCTCGGTGAGGCTCTTGACCGTTTTCAGGTAAACGGGGAAGAGCAGGTATCCCGTCATTCCCGATCGCCCGTACTGGACGCGGTTGACGCTGCATTCCACTCCCGTGACCACCTTCTGCTGAGGCGCGTACCGCAGGTCGCACATGACGGCCGACGTGTCGTACCCGAACTCGATGGTCCGTCCCTCCACGGTCGTGATCCTAGACAGCCGCCAAGTCGTGGGCGTCAAGACGCTGTTGTTGCGGTCATAATAGGGAACGCTGAATTCCGTGGCGTATAGCCCGCCGAACTCGTACCGGCAGCCATCCGGGGTGACCAGCGTGAACTTGTTGTAATAGCGGTCGTTCCTGTGAAGGGGACTCCATTCCCCCGTAGGTATCCTCCCGTCGAGGTCCGAGAGGCTGATGAAGCCCTGTCCGGGTGTCGGGTCGAACTCCACGCGTATGTCCTGGTCGGAGACGACTGTCCACTCGTTCTCCCCCGTCTGGTAGAAATTGCCCGAGTAGCCACAGAAGGCGAACGAGAACTCGTCGGCGACCAGCTCGTAGAAGCTCCCATGGCTTTCATCCAGAAACAGGGTGGCCTCGACAAACTGCTCATTGGTCATCCCCTCCAGCGAGCCTGCCCGTTCATAATACCCGGGGGCTACCCCGTCCGCGTATTTCGTCTCGTCCATCACTCCCCGCACCGACCGAGTGATGTATCCTCCCGCCATCAGGTTCCATCCCAGCCCGAGGCAACCCGGCTGCGAGTTGGGCTTGACTGAGGCCAGGTGGTAGCTGGCCGACAGGGGGAGCGTGTAATTCCCCGCCCTCATCTCGTGCAGCGGGATAGAGATGTCCGGTACGCCCGTGTACAGGCTCACCGGCACCGTGCCGAACTCGCCCAGTCCGGCGATCTCCGGGCTGGGGACGTTCTTGATGAAGGGCTGTTGCCCCAATGAAGGCGTCGCGATAAAGAAAAGGAGTGCCGCCAAGGTCAGGCGGAAGGTTCGGCGCGAGCTTCGGAAAGCCCGCGGTGATGGCGCGGTGGGCATCCATCTCGAGAAACAGGTTGTCTTTTTCATACTACGTCTTTTTCTGCCGACCAGCTCCTTCTCGCGGCAAGGTTATAATAAAAGCGTGGAGCTATCGCTATTACTGTACTTGTGGCTCTCGACTGCCAGTCCTTGAGTAATAAACAATAGCCCACGCCTCTGTTATATAATCCACCTTATGGCAGGTATATATACCATCGACGTGAGCGTCTTGTCTATTATCCCCAAGGGCTGAAATTGTCGAGATTTCAAGTACGGGATAATATCGTAAACGCTTTCGTCTTCTAAAAAATGTATCCATCGGCTTCGGACGCTGATCCTCCGCCAACTTTCCGCGAAGTTACGATACCTATTCTTATCTCCAAGAAGTTTCTCTCCTTTTTTCCACTTTTGAGAAAACAATCTTCGCGACTATCGTGTCACCCTGTCACCTCCACCACGCTCTTCCCGTTTGCCCGGCGGCGTACCTGCACCTGCACGGCGACGCGCTCGCCCATCTCTTGCACGTGGGAGATGACGCCGATCTTGCGTCCTTGCATTTGGAGCTGTTCCAATGCCTCCATGGCGGTGTGCAGGCTGTCGGCGTCGAGCGAGCCGAAGCCTTCGTCGATGAAGAGCGATTCGACCTTGAGGTTGTCGCTCGACAGGGAGGAGAGTCCCAGGGCCAAGGCCAGCGAGACGAGGAACGACTCCCCGCCGGAGAGGGAATAGACAGTGCGTATCTCGTCGCACATCTCGCGGTCCACCACCTGCAAGGCCAGCGAGCCGGGCACTTGTTGCAGCTCGTAGCGCCTCGAGAGGTACGAGAGGTGCCGATTGGCATGAAGCAAGAGGAGATTGAGCGTGTAGCTCTGCGCGATGACCTTGAACTTCGTTCCCTCGCGACTGCCAATCAAGTCGTTCAGCTTGGCCCAACGCTCGGCCAGCAGACTTTTGCCGTCCAGCTCCTTAGCCAGCTCGAGCCACAGCGCCTGGTTCTTTTGCTGCCCGGTGAGGATGCCCTCCACGGTGGCTATCCGCCGGTCGACAAGCATGTTCTCCTCTTGGCAGAGCTTGATCTTTTCGGGCAGGCCGTGGGGTTCGTCCACTTCCTCCAGCTGCTTGCGCAGGCTGTCCACGGCGGTCTCCAGCTGCTTCGTCTCCCCTTGCAGTCCCGCGAGGCGATTGCGCGAATCCTCTCGCGCGCGTCTGGCGCTCTCGAGGGCGGCGTTCAGTTCCGCCTCACGCCGTGTCATGGCCTCCTCGGCGTCGTCGGCGCTCTTGCCCTTCAGCAGGCCGGCCCGCTCGGCGCGTAGCTTTTCCAAAGCCCTGTCGGCCACGGCCCACCGCTCGTCGGCCGCGGCCGACGCCAGCCGGGCCGCGACGAGCCGCTCGTCGTCGGCCGCCACCTTCTGGCGAGCCAACTGCCAACGGGCAGCCCCCGTACGCAAAGCCTCACAGCGTGTCCGCAACCGCTTCGTCGCCTCCTCGCGCCGCTGCCACTCGGCATATAGGGCACGATAATCCTGGACGCGCTTCGCCAATTCCTCGAGGCGTGCCTGGATCTTGGTCTCGTCGCCCGCGTGCAGCTCGTCCGTCCGCAACCCGTCCGCCTGCCATTCGGCCAGCTGCCCGGCTTGCCGGGCGAGCGTCTTTCGCAGGTTCGCCAAGTCGCGTCGCAGCTCGATGCTCCGGTTGTTTGTCTGTCGGTGGGCGTCGGAGGCGGCTTGATGTTCCTGTTCCACCTTATTATATATGGCGTCGGCGGCATCGGTGCCTGGATGGAAGGGATGCTCCAGGCTGCCACACACGGGACACGCCTCGCCCTGCCGCAGCCGGGCGCGCATGGCCCGCACGTCCTTTCCCATGGCCAGGCGGGCGTTCTCGTAGAGGCGTTGGGTGACCTTGAGCGTCGCCTCTTCGGCGGAGAGTTGGGCCAGGCAATGTCCGACCTCCTTCTCGAGACGGGCGATCTCCTCTGTCGTCCGGGTTTGCGCCTCGGTGATTTGCCTGACGTTACGCTGCCTCATCAGCTCCTTTTGCAATTTCGTGTTCTCCTCCTCCAGCGCCTCGTAGCCGAAGGCGTTGAGGGTGGACAGGCGATTATCGTTGTCGGCCACGGCGGCGGCCAGGCGTTCCTCTTCCGCCTGAAGCAGGGCGGCTATCTCCCCGGGCGACAGGGCAGGCTCGTCGGCGCGCCCGAACAGTCCGGCCAGGTCGGCGTACGCCTTCCGTTCCAGCTTGCCGTCCTCGCCGGCCCGTTGCTCCAGCCCTGCGAGTTGCTGTCGGGCTTCCTTGGCCTGCCGTCCGGCCTGCGTGTATCCCTCTTGCCGGGCGCCGATTTGCGCGTCGAGGTCGCGTGCCTTCTTCAGGTCGGGCAGTATCGCCTCCCGTTGCTCCTTGAAACGAACGATGTTCGCTTCGCACGGGGCGAGCGCCTTCTCCGTCGCTTCCGCCTTCGTCCGTTCGGTTTGTTCCTCCGCCCGCTTCCGGTGCAGCGATTCCTCCTGCGCGCGTAGCGTGCGCAACACGTTCCAGCCCGCGTTGAGTCGCTCGAGGGCGATGGTTCCCGCCTTTCGCCGTTCCTCCAGCTGTTCGCGCTCGGTGCGCAGGGCAAGCAGTTCCTCCTCGGGCAGGAGTTCGATGAGCTGACGCCGCTGTTCCAGCAGGACAACCTCGTCGCGGGCGGCCTTGTTTCGCTCGAACACCTCGCGGGAGACACGGCTGTAGATGTCCGTACCGGTGAGCTTCTCGAGCAGCTCGGCCTTGTCCTCGTTCCGCGACTTGAGGAAGGTGGCGAAGTCGTTCTGCGCCAGCAGCACCGTGCGCGTGAATTGCTCGTAGGTCAGCCCCACCAACCGTGTCAGCCGTTCCAGCAGTTCCGACTTGGTGCCCTGCAACTCCTCGTTGGTGTCGAGGTTGACAACCTTCAACGTCTGTTGCTGCAACGACCCCGTCGCCCTGTTCCTGGCTCTCCTCACCGACCAGCACGAGCGGTATCTCGCTCCGTCCACGCCGAGGAAATCGGCCTCGGCGTATCCATCACCGGTTCCCCGTCGCAACATATTGCGCACGTCGGACTGCTTGATGAGGTTCTCGCCCACGTCGGCCAAGTCTTGCCTCTCCATGCCGACGGCGAAGCGGGGAGCCTCGTCGTACAGCGCCAGGCAGAGCGCGTCGAGCAAGGTCGACTTGCCCGCCCCCGTTGGTCCCGAGATGGCGAATATGCCGGCCGAGCGCAACGGCTCCGCGGTGAAGTCCACTTCGGCCTCTCCCTCTATCGAGGTGAGGTTCTTCAGTCGTATGGCCAATATCTTCATGCCTTCTCCTCCTCTTGTCGCCGGATGGCCGCCCGATGGGCTTGCTCGAACAGCTCGCACAGCTCGGTGGGCATCTCCGTGTGGTAGGTCTTCTCGAACGCCGCCCGCGCGATTTGCAAGGGGCGCATCTCGCGCAGCCCGGCGGTCCATCGCCGCTCGATCCCGTCGTCGCCCCCGCTCGCCGCACGGTACGAAGAGACGACACGCGCCAGGCGGTAGCCCTTTTCCTTCAGCGCTTCCTCCACGTCGTGCCGAAACGTCGGCTCGGGCTGTTCGAGCGTCACCCTCACCTCGAGGTAAGGTGCCTCGCCCTCGGGCTGGGGAAGTCGCGACAGGGTGTCGAGCGCCTCGGCGGGCGAGGCCGATCCGCGCTCGGGCACGCTCACCATCGGCACTAAGCGTGGCGCCTCGAGACGTTGTATGCCGACAGCCTTGCCCTCGGCGAAAGTCACCATCACCACGCCGTGGTGGTAATGCTTCTCGGCGAATGACATGGGAAGCGGACTGCCGGCGTAGCGCACGTTGTCGCGTCCCGACACCCGTTGCGCCTTGTGGATATGTCCCAGGGCGGTATAGGCTATCCGCACGTCGAAGGCATCGGGCGGCACGCACTCCAGTCCCCCTATCACCGTGCGTTCGCTATGGTCTATAGGCGCGATCTCCGAGCCGATGGCCTGCAAGTGCCCGACGGCGAGGATGGATTGTCCGGGCTGCCGCCTCTGCCACATCCGTCGAAGTAGCCGTGCGTACAGCTCACTCACCCCCTCGGCATAAGGATTGCCGTCGGTGATCACCAGCGGATAGTCACCTTGCCGGAGGAAAGGCACGGCCATGCAGAGCAGCTCGGGCTGTCCCTCCCGGTTCTTCAGTTCGAGGCAGAGGTGGTCGTAGTCGATCTCGCCGTCGGGCAGCTTGCGGACGATGCCGCGCACCTCGGTCCGCATGGCTTGCAACAGGGGCAATGGTGCCTCGAGGCGTGCGGCGGAATCGTGATTGCCGGCCACGATGACGAGTTGCAGCCGCGGGTTCTCGGCCGTCACGCGATGGACGAACCGGTAGTACATGCTCTGTGCGGCGGCCGAGGGGTTGGAGACGTCGAACACGTCGCCGGCCACCACGAGCGCGTCGATCTGGCGGAGGCGTATCTCGCCGGCCAGCCAGTCGAGGAAAGCCTCATGCTCTGCCGAGCGGTCGTACCCGAAGAAGGTTTGCCCCAGATGCCAATCGGCAGTGTGTAATATGCGTATCATACAAAGAATAAAGTAATCATCTCGTTATACCGACGGCAAATTTAGCGTATTCGGAAAGATTATCGGCCATCGCCACCCTGTTTTATGGAATAATCGTGTATATTTGTGCCGAGAAAAGTTCACTTCACTATGAAGATATTCTATGCAATTTATCAGGTTTGCGTCGCCTTGCCGCTCTTCTTGGCACTGACGATACTCACCGCCCTCGTCACCATCGTAGGCTCCTTATTGGGTGGGGCACACGTGTGGGGATATTACCCCGGCAAGGTCTGGTCGCGCCTGGTCTGCCACATCCTGCTGCTCCCCGTCAAGGTACGCGGGCGCGACAAGCTCGACCGCAAGACCTCCTACATCTTCGTGCCCAACCACCAGGGAGCGTTCGACATCTTCCTTATCTATGGCTTCCTGGGCCGCAACTTCAAGTGGATGATGAAGAAGAGCTTGCGCAAGATACCCTTTGTAGGCAAGGCGTGCGAGAGCGCGGGACACATCTTCGTCGACCGCTCGGGACCGAAAAAGATGCTCGAGACCATCCGGCAGGCGAAAAGCTCCCTCACCGACGGCGTCTCGCTCGTGGTCTTCCCCGAGGGCGCGCGTACCTTCACCGGACACATGGGCTACTTCAAGAAAGGGGCGTTCCAGTTGGCCGACGACCTGCACCTCGCCGTGGTTCCCGTCACCATCGACGGTTCCTTCGAGGTGCTCTCGCGCACCGGCAAATGGGTCTCCTGGCACCGCATGACACTCACCATACACGATCCCATCGCGCCCAAAGGGCAGGGAACCGACAACATCAAGGCCACGATGGCCGAAGCCTACGCCGCCGTGGAGAGCGCGCTGCCCGAAAAATACAGAGGCATGGTGAAAAACGACGACCAAGACCGATAAATCGCCCGGGGAGCGGCACCCGAAAACGGTCCGAAAACATAAAAAGTATGAAAGGGCGTAAAATATTAGCCACTTGGGGAACAAACTTCCCGCCTTTTTGATTAACATTGCAACGTTTTTATGAACCTAACTTAAAAAAGTAACATTATGTGGAACATTATCCTGCTTATCGGCTTCGTGCTATCGATCATCGCCGCAATTGAGATTCTAATGCTGAAAGGCAATCTCGTGAAAAGAATCATTTTCGCAATCCTGGTATGGATTACGGGATGGATCGGCCTTCTTGTTTACTATCTCTGGGCGAGGGGGCAAATGCCCGGTTGGGTGAAATAGGACAAGGTTTCCTATTCGTAACGAAATTAAGAGGCGGGCTGTACTTCGAGAGACAACCCGTCTTTTTCATTTTATAAAAAGATATATGAGATTTACAATCACAATCGTCGCTTTCCTCTTCCTCTCGAGCGGAGCGAAAGCGCAAGGCACGTTCGTGCACGAGCCATCGTCGAGTTACGAGTGGCCCACCGACACGCTCGTGCTCAAGAAGCTCGACCAATGGCGCGACCTCAAGTTCGGCGTCATCATGCATTGGGGGCTGTACGCCGTGCCAGGCATCGTGGAATCGTGGGCGCTATGCTCCGAGGACGTGGACTGGATATCGCGGTACGGCCACACCAACTACCAGGAGTTCAAGGAGTGGTACTGGAACACGCTGAGCAAGGAGTTCAACCCCACCCGCTTCGAACCGCGACAATGGGCCGACGTGATGAAGCAGGCCGGCATGAAGTACATGGTGTTCACCACCAAGCACCACGATGGGTTCTGCATGTTCGACAGCCGGCAGACCGACTTCTCCATCGCCCACGGACCGTTTCGCGACAATCCCAAGGCCGACGTGGCCAAGTACGTCTTCGACGCCTTCCGCAAGGACGGTTTCATGATCGGCGCGTACTTCTCTAAGCCCGACTGGCACAGCCAAGACTACTGGTGGGACTACTTCGCCACCCCCAACCGCAACGTGAATTACAAGATCGCCCGACATCCCGAGAAATGGGAAGCCTTCAAGAGCTACACCCAAAACCAGATTGGCGAGCTGATGAGCCGATACGGATCCGTGGACATCCTCTGGCTCGACGGCGGATGGGTGGCGCCCGGAAACCTAGGGCAGGACATCGACATGCCAAAGATAGCCGCCATGGCACGCCGCGAGCAACCCGGATTGCTCGTCGTGGACCGCACCGTACACGGCAAATATGAGAACTACCAAACCCCCGAGCAACGCATCCCCGAGAAGCAACTCCCCTACCCCTGGGAAAGCTGCGTGACGCTCACCACCGACTGGGGATGGATAAAGAACCCCACGTACAAGACACCCAACCAAGTCGTCAGCATGCTGATGGAAGTGGTGGCCAAGGGCGGAAACCTGCTGCTCGGCGTTGGCCCCACACCCGAGGGAGTGATCGAGCAGGCCGCCATCGAACACCTGCGGGTGATAGGCGACTGGATGCAGAAGAACGGCAAGGCCATATACAACACTCGCTCCGCACGCCACTACCAATCGGGGCACGTGTGGTTCACCGCCGACAAGAACGGACGGACACTCTACGCCCTATATGCCCTGCCCGACGGAGAGACCATGCCCGAGAGCATTGAATGGCAAGGCAACATCCCCTCCAGGCAGAGCAAGATGAAGCTGGTATCCACCGGACAGAACGTGAAGTGGGAAGCGGATGCCGAAGGCAAGGTAAGCGTACGCCTGCCCAGGAAATACGTGGGAAGCACGGAAATGATAACTTTAGAATTTGAAATATGACAGACCAGACACCCCAAAGCGGCTACCCTACGCAGCCCTACGACATACCCGTAAAACGATACTGCCAGACGCTCGACCTACGCGACTCACCCGAACTGATCGCCGAATACCGGCGCCGACACAGCCAGGCCGAGGCATGGCCCGAGATACTGGCCGGCATCCGTCAGGTCGGCATCCTCGAGATGGAGATCTACATCGTCGGCACACGCCTCTTCATGATTGTCGAGACACCGCTCGACTTCGACTGGGACACGGCCATGGCCCGCCTCGACACCCTGCCTCGCCAACAAGAATGGGAGGCGTACATGGCCATCTTCCAGCAAGCCGCGCCCGGCATGACCTCCGCCGAGAAGTGGAGATCCATGGAACGCATGTTCCACTTGTACGAATGAAGAATTACGAACTGAATAATTACGAACTGAAGAGCTAAAAACTAAGAACTAAGAATTAAAAATATATCCTTCTACCTAATGAAACAACCTATCAAACCTTCCATCCTCACCAAGGATGGTATCAACTATCTTGTACCGTTTGTCCTCGTCACCTCCTGCTTCGCGCTGTGGGGTTTCGCCAACGACATCACCAACCCCATGGTGAAAGCCTTCTCCAAGATATTCCGTATGAGCGCCACCGACGGCGCGCTGGTACAGGTCGCCTTCTACGGCGGCTACTTCGTGATGGCCTTCCCCGCCGCCCTGTTCATCCGCCGCTACTCCTACAAGGCGGGCGTGATGCTCGGCCTGGCGCTGTACGCCATAGGTGCCTTCCTCTTTTTCCCCGCCAAGATGACGGGCGACTACTACCCCTTCCTGCTGGCTTACTTCATCCTCACCTGCGGACTGTCGTTCCTCGAGACCAGCTGCAACCCCTACATCCTCTCCATGGGCACCGAGGAGACGGCCACCCGAAGGCTCAACCTCGCCCAGTCGTTCAATCCCATCGGCTCGCTATTGGGCATGTACGTGGCGATGCGGTTCATACAGGCGCGGCTCAGCGAGGCCAGCACCACCGAACGCGCCATGATGGACACCCACACGTTCGAGGCCGTGAAACAGAGCGACCTCGCCACACTCATCACTCCCTACCTGTTCATCGGACTGCTGATCCTCGTCATGCTGGCACTGATAGGCTGCGTGTCCATGCCTCAAGGCAGCGACCGCAGCGAATGTGGCGGGCGCGACCTGCGTCTCGGCCCCACGATCCGTCGCCTCGTCCACCTGCCCCGCTACCGCGAGGGGGTGGTGGCGCAATTCTTCTACGTGGGGGCGCAAATCATGTGCTGGACATTCATCATACAGTATGGCACCCGCCTCTTCATGCGGCAAGGCATGGAGGAGAAGGCCGCCGAGATGCTGTCGCAACAGTACAACATCGCGGCGATGGTCATCTTCTGCGCCAGCCGCTTCGTATGCACCTTCGCGCTGCGCTACCTCAACGCCGCCCGCCTGCTCACCATCCTCGCCATCGCCGGAGGCGTCCTCACCCTCGGCGTCGTCGGGTTGGACAACATCTACGGGCTGTACTGCCTCGTTGGCGTGTCGGCCTGCATGTCGCTCATGTTCCCCACCATCTACGGCATCGCCCTGCGCGGGCTGGGCGACGACGCCAAGCTGGGCGCCGCCGGCCTCATCATGGCCATCCTCGGCGGCTCGCTGCTCCCCCCGCTCCAAGCCGCCATTATCGACCTGAAGGAAATCGGGGGATTCCCCGCCGTCAACCTGTCGTTCGTACTGCCCTTCGCCTGCTTCGCCGTGATCGTGTGGTATGGAGTAAGAAATAGAAAAGCATGAATACCATCCGGGAAGAGCTAATCCGCTTGGCCGACGCCAAGTATCGCACGTTCCATTCCGCCTTGTTGCCCGGAACGGACAACCTCATAGGCGTGCGCATACCCATCTTGCGCCAGCTGGCCAAGGAGATGATCCGGTGCGACGACTGGCGAGCCTTCGCCGACAGCGCCGACCTGTGCTACTACGAAGAGACGATGCTGCAAGGCATGGTGACCGCCCTCGCCACGATGGAGTGGGAAGAGCGCGTCCGACGGCTGTCGGGCTTCGTGCCACGCATCGACAACTGGGCGGTGTGCGACGTCGTCTGCGGCGACCTCAAGGGCGTGGTTCGCAAGGAGCGCCTGGCCGTATGGCAGTTCATCCAACCCTACCTGCGAGCCGGGCGCGAGTTCGAGCGTCGCTTCGGCATCGTGATGCTGTTCCACTACGTCGACGAGGACCACATCGATCAATTGCTGGCATACGCCGACACTTTCGACCATCCCGCTTATTACGCCCGCATGGCCATGGCTTGGCTACTCTCCATCTGTTTCGTGAAGTTTCCCGTGCAGACCATGGACTACTTCCGCCGCAGCAAGCTCGACGCTTGGACATACAACAAGGCCATACAGAAAACCCGCGAATCGCTCCGCGTCGACAAGGCGACCAAGCGCGAGTTGGAACGCATGAAAATCAAGCCACATACCGACTAACCGCCAACCGTGATGAGTGATGGATGATGAGCTTCATGCTATTCGCGAGAGAGGCTATCGGGTTCGCGAAGTGCCCACGCGGTTCGCGTGAACGGTTTGCGGACCTGATAAATGGCCACGCGGTTCGCGTGAACGGTTCGCGGGCCTGACAGACGGCCACGCGGTTCGCGTGAACGGTTCGCGGGCCTGACAGACGGCCATGCGGTTCGCGTGAACGGTTCGCGGGCCTGATAAATGGCCATGTGGTTCGCGTGAACGGTTCGCGGGCTTGATAAATGGCCACGCAGTTCGCGTGAACAGTCCGCGGCTTTGAAAAGGCCTGATGTCAAACCATCGATCGATTCGAACATCTATTCGATCGTGAAATCGACATGAAGTTTGGTACTTTATTAGCCATGAGGCAAGTTCATCCACGGACTATTGTGTGTGAGCCGAAAAAAACCTATCTTTGCCTCACATTCATTTTTTAATTCTCAATTTTTAATTTTCAATTTAAAAAGGATGGAATTACCGACCCGCATCTTCCCGATAGGGATACAGAACTTCGAGCAACTGCGTACGCTCCGCCGCATGTACGTAGACAAGACTGATTTGGTCTATCAATTGGTCCAGACCAGCATCACCTGTTTCCTTAGTCGCCCTCGTCGCTTCGGGAAAAGTTTGTTGCTCTCCACACTGAAAGCATACTTCGAAGGCAAAAAACATCTCTTCGAAGGACTGGCCATGGAACGGTTGGAAACAGAATGGACTATATATCCCGTATTCCATTTCTCTTTCGCGCTCACGCACTACGACAAGGCAGAAAACCTATACATGATACTGGATATCCAACTCGCCGAGCTGGAAAAACATTATGGAAGCGACCCTTCCAAAAAGACCCCGGGCACCCGATTATTGGGCCTCATCCAACGGGCTTACGAACAGACCGGGAAACAGGTGGTCATCCTCATCGACGAGTACGATTCGCCCCTGCTCGATGCCAGCCACGACGACAAGCTGCGCCAGGAGCTGCGCCAGATCACCCGCGAGTTCTACAGCCCGCTGAAAGACAACACGCAGCTCATCCGCTTCCTCTTCATCACCGGCATCACCAAATTCAGCCAAATGAGCATCTTCAGCGAGCTGAACAGCTTAGACAACATCAGTATGTGGCAGCAATACAGCGGTATATGCGGCATCACCGAAAATGAACTGACCCGCAACTTCAAGCCAGACATCGAAGCCTTGGCGGCGAACAACGACGAGACGTACGAACAGGCTCTGGCGCACCTCACCCGCCTATACGACGGCTACCGCTTCAACCACCGCGGCGAGCGCGTCTACAACCCGTTCAGCATCATCAACGTGCTGAATAAAAAGGAATACGGCAGCTACTGGTACTCCACCGGCACCCCCACCTTCCTCATCGACCTGCTGCGCGAGCGTGGCATGCCGCTGATGGACATGGAAGGGTGCGAGACCATGCCCGCGGCGTTCGACAAGTCGACCGACGAGCTGACCGATCCCATCCCCGTGCTCTACCAGAGCGGATACCTCACCATCAAGGACTTCCAGAACGGCATCTACACCCTCGGCTACCCCAACGAGGAGGTGCGCTACGGCTTCCTGAACTCGCTGCTTCCCGACGTGCTGGGACATAGCGAGATGGAGAACGGCATGAACATCATCGCCATGAAAAAGTCGCTCGACAAGGGTGACATCGACGGCTGCCTGACGCTCCTGAGCGCATTCGTCGCCTCCATTCCCTACGAGAAGAAGAGCGACAACGAGTCGAGGTTCGAGACCATCTTCTACATCATCTTCACGCTCATGGGACAGCTCGTCCGCACGCAAGTGAAGACGGCGGCCGGCCGTGTCGACGTAGTGGTCACCAACAAAGACTACGTCTATCTCTTCGAGCTGAAGGTGGATTCCACGCCCGAAGAAGCGCTGGCACAGATCGACCAGAAAGGTTACGCCATCCCCTACGAGGCCGACGGACGGAAGGTAATGAAAGTGGGCGTCAACTACGACAAGACCGAGCGGGGCATCACGGGATGGAAGACGGAATAGCTCCCTAAAAGAATCTAAATTCGCGACAGAGACCGGATATTTGCCACAAGACGCGAAGAGAACGCAAAAATGCGTATATTTGCACCAAAAAGCGAAACAATGGTCAAGCAACTGATAAAGACAACCCTCCTCTGCGCCACACTTACCCTCGCGGCCTGCGGAGAGAACGTGGAGAAAAAGGCCGGAGAAATACTGGCCACCGCACGGACAGCCTACGAGCGTGGCGACTACGCCGAGGCGAAGGCACAAATCGACAGCATCAAAGCACGCTATCCCAAAGCCTTCGAGACACGCAAGGCCAGCCAACGGCTACTCATGGACGTGGAGCTGGACGACCAGCGACAGACACTCGCTCGCCTCGACTCCGCCCTCCTGATGGAAGAAGCGACGCTGGACTCGATGAAACGACACTTCGCCTTCGTGATCGATACCGCCTACCAGGCCGAGGGACACTACCTCTGGCCCCCGCAGACGCTGGAACGAAACCTGCACCGCAGCTACCTGCGCTTCCAGGTCGACGAGCGGGGACAGATGAGCATGACCTCCATCTACTGCGGCAGCTCCAACATACACCACGTGCAAGTGAAGGTCACGGCTCCCGACGGCAGCTCGGCGCTGTCGCCCTCCTCGAAGGACAGCTACGAGACCACCGTCATGGGCGAGAAGATAGAGAAAGCCGACTACCCGATGGACGACGACGGCGGAGTGATTGCCTACGTGGCCGAGCGGAACGCGCAGAACCTGCGCCTCGAATTCATAGGCGACCGCACCTATACCACCACCATGCTTCCTGCCGACCGCCAAGCCGCCGCCGAGCTGCTCCCCCTGCAAAGCGCCTTGGCCCTCAGACAGCAGATAAAGGCCAGGCAGGAAGCCGCCCGCGTGAAGATCAGGTTCGTGGAGGAGAAGAAAAAGCAATATGCGACCACTCATTGACAAGCTCCGCCAAGAGCGCACGCTCCCGCTTCACGAGCTACGGGCGCTGCTGCGGGGAATCCGTGACGACGACACGCTCGACTACCTCACCCGACAAGCCCGACAGGTGGCCACCACACGCTTCGGCAACGCCATCTACATCCGCGGACTGATAGAGGTGAGCAGCTACTGCCACAACAACTGCCTGTACTGCGGCATACGCAAGGACAATATGCGGGCGGAGCGCTATCGCCTCTCCAAGGAGCAGATACTGGCCTGCTGCCGCGAAGGCCATACCCTTGGCTTCCGCACCTTCGTGCTGCAAGGGGGCGAGGATCCCGCGCAAACCGACAGCTGGGTGGAAGACACCGTGCGAGCCATCCGCGAGGAATTCCCCGAAAACGCCATCACCCTCTCGCTGGGGGAGAAGTCGAGAGAATCCTACCAACGATTCTTCCAAGCCGGCGCCAACCGATACCTGCTACGACACGAGACGCGCGACCCCGACCACTACGCCAGCCTGCATCCGCAGGAGATGTCGCTCAAACGACGCCTGCGATGCCTCGACGACCTGAAAGCTATCGGCTACCAAACGGGCACCGGCTTCATGGTGGGCAGCCGAGGGCAGACCATCGCACATCTCGTGCAAGACATCCTGTACATCAAGGAACTGCGCCCCGAGATGATAGGCATCGGCCCCTTCCTGCCCCACCGCGACACGCCGCTCGCCCTCTGCCCCGCCGGCACGATAGAGCAGACGCTGGCACTCATCGCCATCTTCAGGCTGATGCGCCCCGACGCACTCATCCCGTCGACCACCGCCCTCGCTACCCTCGACCCCGACGGACGCGAACGAGGCATACTGGCGGGAGCCAACGTGGTGATGCCCAACCTCTCGCCGGCCGACGACCGGAGAAAGTACGAATTATACGATCGTAAAGCCGCACTCGGCGCCGAATCGGCCGAGGGTCTCGATACCCTGCGGACAAGGCTGCGAGCCATTGGCTACGACATATCCTTTGAAAAAGGAGATTACAATGAACTACCAACCTGACTCGCCGAAAGCCGAGGCCTTCATCCATCACGTCGAGATACTCGACACCCTGGAATACGCCCGCGCCAACAAAGACAACCGGACACTTATCCAAAGCGTCATCGACAAGGCCGCCCACTGCCAAGGGCTGAACCATAGGGAGGCCGCCCTGCTGCTGGAATGCGATCAGCCCGACCTGCTCGGACGCGTCTACCGACTGGCCAAGGAGATCAAACGGAGGTTCTACGGCAACCGCATCGTGATGTTCGCACCGCTCTACCTCTCCAACTATTGCGTCAACGGCTGCGTGTACTGTCCCTACCACGCCAAGAACAAGCACATCGCCCGCAAGAAGCTCACCCAGGAGGAGATTCGCGACGAGGTTGTCGCCCTGCAAGACATGGGACACAAACGGCTGGCCCTCGAGGCGGGCGAGCATCCCACGATGAACCCCATAGAGTACATCCTCGAATCCATCCACACCATCTATGCCACGGGACACAAGAACGGCGCCATCCGCCGCGTCAACGTCAACATCGCCGCCACCACCGTGGAGAACTACCGACGACTGAAAGAGGCGGGCATAGGTACCTACATCCTCTTCCAGGAAACCTACCACAAAGCCAACTACGAAGCCCTGCATCCCACCGGCCCCAAACGCGACTACGCCTACCACACCGAGGCGATGGACCGCGCCATGGAGGCGGGCATCGACGACGTGGGCGTGGGCGTGCTCTTCGGACTGAACACCTACCGGTACGACTTCGTGGGATTGTTGATGCACGCCGAGCACCTCGAAGCCCGCTTCGGCGTAGGACCGCACACCATCAGCGTGCCGCGTGTCTGTCCGGCCGACGACATCGACACCGCCGCGTTTCCCAACGCCATCGACGACGAGACGTTCGGCAAGATCGTGGCCGTAGCCCGCATCGCCGTGCCCTACACCGGCCTCATCGTCTCCACCCGCGAGTCGCGAGCCTCGCGGGCCAAGGTGCTCGAGCTGGGCATCTCGCAAATCAGCGGCGGCTCGCGCACCAGCGTGGGAGGATATGTGCGCCGGGAGACGGCGGAAGAGAACTCCGCCCAATTCGACGTGAGCGACACCCGCACGCTCGACGAGGTAGTGAGCTGGCTGCTCGACCTGGGGCATATCCCCAGCTTCTGTACCGCCTGCTACCGGGAGGGACGCACGGGCGACCGCTTCATGGCGCTCGTCAAGTCGGGGCAAATAGCCAACTGCTGCGGCCCCAACGCCTTGATGACGCTGCAAGAGTACCTCGAGGACTATGCCTCGCCCGAGACCCGCCGCAAGGGCCTGGAGATGATCGCCCGCGAGACGGAACGCATCCCCAATCCCAAGATACGCGCGATAGCCATCCGCCGCCTGAAGGAAATCGCGGCGGGGAAGCGCGATTTCAGGTTCTGAAAGCCCCCGTCGCCGTATCTCCGCACGGCGGAAGCCCTTACGCCATCGACAACGCCTTGCGCCACAGCAAGGCCAGCAAGACCAAGACGACAATGACCACCGTCCGGGGATCGAGGCCAAGCAGATCGCTGTTGTTGGCCACCACCTCCCTCAACGTCGCCCATACCGCCTGGAAGCCGTTCATGACGTAGAACAGCAGGACGCATACCACGCTAACCACCAGCATGAGCAGGCGGTTGAGCCACCGTGCCCGTTCCGGAAGGTGGCGCGCCACGCGGCGGCTGAAGCCATTGTCGGCTATCTCCCGCTTTCCATCGGCCAGGAACTCGCGCAGGAGCCTGTCGTCCTCGTCAAACATTACCTTTCCCATAACCATTCTGTTTTAAGTAAGTCGCTAATTTTTCTTTTCCCCGCGAGAGGTGGCTCTTCACCGTCCCCGCGGGCATTCCCGTGATGATCGCTATCTTGTCGATGCTCACGTCCTCCATGTAGAAGAGCGTGATGCAGGTGCGCTCGGCCTCCTTGAGTGTCTGGAGCGAGCGATAGACGTCCATCTGCCGCCCCAGGTCGGCCTGCTCCGTGTTGTGTCGGGCGTCCACCTCGCCCACCTCCAGCCCGCCCGTCTCCTTACGCGCACGAACGTAGTCGTAGAAGACGTTGTACGCCACACGATAGAGCCAGGTGGAGAAGCTCGACAGATTCTGGAACGAGGCGATGCGTGTGTACGCCTTGATGAAGGTGTCCTGCGCCAGGTCGTCGCTCAACTCCTTGTCGCCCCCCGTGAGATTCATAAAAAAACGACGAATGGGCGACTGGTATTTACGCACCAACTGGTCGAAGGCCTTGGTGCTTTTCAGCACCACGACCTGCGTCACCAATGATATGTCGTTGAGTTGGCTCATTGTCGCCCGTCTTCCTCATCCTGTAGTCTATGTTCTTCCAGCCGTCGTTGCTCCTCGGCCGCGTTCCTGCCCACAATCCATTGCCCCAAGCCCGTGAAGAAGACGATCAAGCCGATAGCCCCGATGCCAAACGCACCCGTGACGGTCCAGAGGAAGATGAACAATCCCAAGCCTATGCAGATGTTCATGATACCCGAGGAACGCTGGTCACTCGGCTTATGGCCGACGTAGAATTCCTTGGGGATGGGCTGTCCGGTCGCGAGCGCCTGCTCGATCACCCGGTAGCGGGCTTGCCGGTTCTTGTTGCGGAAGTAGAAGATCACGATGAGCATCAGCACCGGGAAGGCAAACACGCAGATGGTGGCTATGATGGCTACATGGTATTCCATCTTCGAATCGTTGTCTTCCAACGAATCCCATCCCGACGAGAAGCTCCGCCCAAAACTATCCCAATCGTCCACGGCCGTCTGGACGGTCCCGTTGGCGGTTGCTGTATCCACGGCCGTGGTCATGGCCGCCGTGTCGACCGTGGTGGGTGCTTGCCGCTGGGCAAGCGTCGGGGTGGCGCAAGTGACCAAGGCCACCACGAAAGCGATAATCACATTCTTCATAACTCTGTCTTTTAGTTGTTTCTTTGCCCATTGGACGCAGATAGGCGCGACTAAAGTTGCAAAGGGACGAAATATTTTTGATATTTGCCGCAAATTTACTGACGAATATGGAACTACCCCCCGCATTTGCCCACTATACCCGCTCGCTGCTGGGCGACGATGACTATGCGCGTCTGGCGCTCGCCTTGCGCGAAGAGCCACCCGTGAGCCTCCGGCTGAACGCGCTTAAGCCCCTTCCCGCCACCCCGGCCTTCCTCTCCGTGCCTTGGGCAGCCACCGGACGCTACCTCGACCGGCGGCTCACCTTCACCTTCGACCCCCTCTTCCACGCCGGTTGCTACTACGTGCAGGAAGCCTCGTCGATGTTCGTGGAGCAAGCCGTGCGCCAATACGTGAGCGGCCCCGTCGTGGCGCTCGACCTTTGCGCCGCCCCCGGCGGGAAGTCCACGCATCTCCGCGGCCTGCTGCCGCAAGGCAGCCTGCTGGTATCCAACGAGCTGGTTCGCGATCGCTCGTACGTGCTGGCCGAGAACCTGACAAAGTGGGGGCACCCCGACGTGGTGGTGACGGGCAACGACCCCGCCGACTTCCAGACGCTCCGCACGCGCTTCGACCTCATCCTGGCCGACGTGCCCTGCTCGGGCGAGGGAATGTTCCGTAAGGACGACACGGCCGTGAAGGAGTGGTCGCCCCGAAACGTAGAGGCATGCCAAGAACGTCAGCGCCGCATCGTGGCCCACATCTGGCCCAGCCTGAAACCGGGCGGCCTATTTATATATAGTACCTGTACCTATAATAAACTGGAAGACGAGGAGAACGTGAGATGGATCGTCGACCGATGGGGAGCCGAACCACTGCCGATAGCCACCGACGAGGCATGGGGCATCGCGGGCAACCTCTTGGACAACGACGAGGCAATGCCGGTCTACCGCTTCTTCCCCCACCGTACCCGCGGAGAGGGATTCTTCCTGGCGCTCCTCCGCAAGCCCGACGACGGCGGGGAGGAAGAAGAGAACGAAAAAGAAGAAAACCGCCCCAGCCGGCAGAAAGCCGGCAAGCGGAAAACGGAACGGAGCGACGGCTACCCCACCCTGGTCTCCAAAGAGACGATACGCATCGCCGAGAGCTGGCTAATGGCCGAAGCCGCCGACACCTACGCGCTGACGGTGGAAGGGAATAAGCTCAACGCCCTCGCACAACGACACGCCGCGACGGTGGACCTGCTGCGGCGACACCTGCGAGTGATACAGGCGGGAGTGGGCGTAGGCGAGGCCAGGGGAAAGGACTTGATTCCGGCGCACGCCCTCGCCATGAGCGCGCGGCTATTGGACAAGGAAGCGTTCGCGAACGTGGAGGTGAGCTACGGACAAGCCATCGACTATTTGCGGAAAGAGGCCATCGCGCTACCCGCCGATACCCCTCGGGGCTACCTGCTGCTGTGCTACCAAGGCGTTCCGCTCGGCTTCGTGAAGAACGTGGGCAACCGGGCCAACAACCTCTATCCGGCGGAGTGGCGCATACGCAGCGGCTACCTTCCCGCGGAGGTGAGCACGATCTCCTCGCCGTCGTAGGCCTGGTGAACGTGCGGGGGAAGCCGCCGCTCCAGCTCGGCGTGTAGCCCGATGTGGTGGCTGGCGTGGATGAAGTAAGTCTCCTTGGCGCCAATACGGCGAGCGGCGGCGATAGCCTCCCCTACCGTCTGGTGCGTGGGATGTGGCTCGTAGCGCAGGGCGTTGATGATAAGCAGCTCCACGCCGGCAAGCTGACGATAGGATTCGTCGGGCATCGTCAGCATGTCGGTGACGTAACCCAGCCGCTCGCCCACACGAAAGCCCAGGATGGGAAGCCTGCCGTGCATCACCCGTACGGGCAATACCTCGGTATGGCCGACGCGGAAAGGCACGTCGGGCGCCACCTCCACCAAGGAAATGTCGGGCACGCCGGGACGATGCCGCTCCGTGAAGCAGTAGGGCATGCGCACACGCAACGCCTCGGCCACGTAGTCCTCGGCGTAGATCGGCACGGCGGCGAACTTGCAGAATGGACGCAAGTCGTCCAGCCCCCCTACGTGGTCGTAATGCTCGTGGGTGACAAGCACGCCGTCTATCTTCTCGAATGGGAGAGGCAACAATTGCTGCCTGAAGTCGGGACCGCAATCGATCAGGATACGCTCGCTCCCCGTATCGACAAGCGCCGAGGCACGCAACCGCTTGTCGCGCGGGTCGGCAGAGGCGCACACGGCACATCCGCATCCTACCTGTGGAACTCCCGTGGAAGTCCCGCTTCCTAATATCTTTACCTTCATCGCTATATCATATTGACCTCTGGACGGATGTCGATGCCGAAGGCGTCGCGTACGGAAGCCCGCACGGCATCGGACAGTGCGACGATGTCGCTCCCCTTCGCCCCTCCCAGATTGATGAGCACCAGGGCTTGCCGGTGGTAGACGGCTGCCGGGCCGAGCACCCTCCCTTTCCATCCACATCGTTCGATGAGCCACCCGGCGGGAATCTTCACGCTGCCGTCGCCCAGGTCGTAATGGGGCATATCGGGATAAGCTTGCCGCAACGTCTCGAATCGCTCGCCGCTCACAACGGGATTCATGAAGAAGCTCCCGGCGTTGCCCCACTCCGCGGGGTCGGGCAGCTTCTGCCTGCGGATGTCGACGATGGCTTGCCGTACGGTGGAGAGGGTCGGCTCGTGACAATCCGCGAGTTGCTGCCTGACCGCTCCGTACTCCAGATGGAACACGGGAAGCTTTCCCAGCCTGAAGTGGACGTACGTCACGAAGACACCCTTGTTCTCGGCTCGCTTGAAGCGGCTGTCGCGGTATCGGTACTGGCACTCGTCCACACGATAGGCGCGCTCCTCGCCCCACACGTCCACGGTCTCCACAAGGGTAATCAAGTCTTTCGCCTCCACGCCGTAGGCGCCGATGTTCTGCACGGCGCTCGCCCCCACTTCGCCCGGGATGAGCGAAAGGTTCTCCACTCCGTAGCGGCCGTGCCGCACGCAGTGGAGCACAAAGTCGTCCCACACCACGCCAGCTCCCACCCGGAGCGTCACCCACCGCTCGTCTTCCTCCACCACCTCGATGCCTTCGATGCGGGAGTGCAGCACCAGCCCCTCGTAGTCCTTGGTGAACAAGAGGTTACTCCCCGCGCCGATGTGTAGGTAGGGAGCCGTCAGCTCGCCGCGCGCGATGAATGCCTTGAGCGCGTCGATGGAGGCGTACTCCACGAAGCGGGCGGCGTTGACGTCGATGCCGAAAGTATTATGTGGCAGCAGGGAGTACATTGTTCAAACGCTTGTGTCCTCAAATTTGTAGAGTTCCCACTTCCCGGCGTGGAGCCTGAAGTGGAGGATATTGGAGAATCCGTTGCCAATGCCTTTCAGCGCCAGGATCTTGGCGCGGGAATGGTCGTCGTTAGCCTGTCCGTAATTGATATTCGACAGGCTGTCGGTAGGCAAGGTGGGATGGAACGCGAACCATTGGTCCACGTTAATGGTGGCGTTGAGCACGGAGAACTCGTCGTCGGGGTCGATGGTGACAAACTCCAGCGGGTCGCGTACGCGCTGGCGCTGAAAGAGGCTGTCGGAGGCGAAGCGCTGGAAGAATTCAACAAAATCCTCGTTGTCGTCGGCCTCGATGGCCCTACGGTTGATGGCCTCGAGAATCCACGCGCCCCTCACCCGCTCGAAGTAATATCGTTTCACCATCCTCCGCTTCACGTAGATCCATTCCACCTGCACGGAGGTTAGGGTACTGTCGGGCACCACATCCATATCGGCTTCTTTGTCGAACAGCAGTGTGTAGTAGGGTTGTTGGATGAAGAGCGAATCGTGTTTCCACTCCTCCCGCCCGATGTCGCGCTTCAGGTCGCCCTCGTAGTACGGCAAGGGGAACTTCACCCGCTGACGCTGCAGGGCGTCGTCGGAGGCGAAGTTGTAGATGAAGTCGTCGAACGATTCATCCGCCCGGGTAGGTACCGGTGTCTCTGGCGGTGCCGGCACGGCCTCGACGGCCGTGTCGGCCTGCTCGCGGAGCTTGTCCACCTCGTGGGTGAGGTTCGCGAAAGGGTCGTAACCGGTCTTCTTCTTGTTGGCGTTTCCACAGGAAGCCAAGAATCCCAGCAGGACCACTCCCGCCATGATTTGTTTCATTTATCTGAGTCTCATACTTAACTTCTCGAGCATATCCGTGGTCATGCTTTCCAAGTCGTAGGCCGGGTTCCACCCCCACTCCTCGCGGGCGCAGGTGTCGTCCAGGCAGTCGGGCCAGCTGTCGGCAATGCATTGCTTCAGGTGGTCCACCTCGTAGCTCATCTCGAAGGCCGGCAAGCGCTTCTTGATGGTTTGGAAAATCATGTCCGGCTCAAAGCTCATCGACGCGATGTTGAACGCGTTGCGATGCACCAGCTTGGCGGGGTCGGCTTCCATCAGCATGATGGAGGCGTTGAGCGCGTCGGGCATGTACATCATGTCCATGAACGTTCCTCGCGCGATGGGACACACGAACTTCTCCCCTTTCACCGCCGAGTAGTAGATATCCACGGCATAGTCCGTAGTTCCTCCGCCCGGGGGTGTGACGTTGGAGATGATTCCAGGGAATCGCACCGACCGGGTGTCGACCCCATACCTGTTAAAATAATAATCGCTCAACAGCTCCGTAGTCACCTTGGTCACGCCATACATGCTACAGGGACGTTGGATGGTGTCTTGCGGTGTCTTTACGTGAGGAGTGCTCACTCCGAAGGAGCCGATAGAGCTTGGCGTAAACACGGCGCATCCCTGTTCGCGTGCCACCTCGAGCACGTTCCACAGCCCGTCGATACCTATCTTCCAAGCCAATTTGGGCTTCGATTCGGCCACCACGGAGAGGAGGGCCGCCAAGTTGTAGATGGTATCTACCTGGTATTCCCTCACCACCGCGGCTATACCCGCGGCATCAGTTACGTCGACCACGGCCGATGGTCCCGACTCCTTTAACTCACCTTTAAGCTCCGCGGTTGGAATGTAGCCGGCCACCACATTCTCGTTTCCGTAACAATCGCGTAGCTTCATCGTCAGCTCCGAGCCAATCTGTCCCGAAGCTCCAATCACTAATACGTGTTTCATCTTTTTTATTCTTATTTCAAACCCATAGGTTAAACCGGGCGCAAAGTAAACACTTTTTTTCCGACCCGCCAACGTGTAAGGGTTACTTTTTCAAAGCAAAAGCTCCGAAACACTTTTTGTCAGTGCTTCGGAGCTTTCAGCAGGCGAGGTTCCTGGCGGATTCGAACCGCCGTGCACGGTTTTGCAGACCGCTGACTGAGCCACTCATCCAAGGAACCGTCTTCTTTTTCGTTCGTTGCGGGTGCAAAGGTAGTACAAAATCCGTAAATACCAACTATCCGCAGCAATTTTTCTTTCTTTTCGTACCGTGTTGGGCACATTCGTGCTGTTTCTCGGCCATGATGTCCTTCAGCGCGCAGCCGCTCGCGCAACTGTCGCAAGGGTTCCTCTTCTCGCCGGCCCGGCGGAAGAAGAGGTACGCCTCATATACGATGCGGGCCACGCAGAGCGTCACCAACGCTCCCACTACCCATTCTTGCCAATGAATCATACGATCAATCCTCCTATTTGATAAACTATAAACGACATTACCCAGGCCAGCAGCGTGGTGTAGGCGACGGCGAACAACGCCCAGCGCCAGCTGCCCGATTCCTGCTTGATGGCCACTATCGTGGCTATGCAGGGGAAGTAGAGCAGCACGAACACCATGTAGCTGAACGCCACCAGCGGCGTGATGGGAATACGTTTGCCCAGCGAGACGGTGGTCTCCTCTCCGGCCGACGCGGTGTCGGTGTAGAGTATGCCCAGCGTGCTCACCACCAGCTCCTTCGCCCCCACGCCCGACAGCAGTCCGATGCCCAGCTTCCAGTCGAAGCCCAACGGCTTGATGACCGGCTCTATGGCGTGCCCGAGCTGCCCGATGTACGAGTTCTCTTGCTGCTCGGCCTCCGTGGGGTACGCGTCGTGGTTCGGGTAGTAGCCCAGGAACCAGATGACGATGGAGGCTACCATGATGATACCACCCATCTTCTTGAGGTACTGTGCCCCCTTCTCCCACGTATGGCGGAAGATGGACTTAGCCGTCGGCATGCGGTAGGGCGGAAGCTCCATCACGAACGGAGTGTCGTCGCCCTTCACCAGGAAGCGGCTGAAGATACGGGCAAAAGCCACTGCGAGGAGTATTCCCAGCGCATAGATAGATAACAACACCAATCCCGAATTGTTCGGAAAGAACGCGCCCACGAGCAGTAGGTAGATGGGCAGGCGGGCGCTGCACGACATCAGCGGGTTAATGAGCATCGTGATGAGGCGGCTCTTCCGGTTCTCGATGGTACGCGAGGCCATCACGGCGGGAACGTTGCAGCCGAAGCCCATGAGCAAGGGGATAAACGACTTGCCGTGCAGCCCCATCTTGTGCATGATCTTGTCCATGATGAACGCCGCCCGGGCCATGTAGCCCGAATCCTCCATCAGCGAGATGCAGAAGTAGAGTATCAGGATGTTGGGCAGGAAGACAATGACGCCTCCCACGCCGCCAATGATGCCATCGACCAGCATGTCCTTCAGCGGCCCGTCGCTCATGTAGGTCCGGATCAGGTCGCCCAGCTCGCCTACCAGCCACTCGATGCCCGCCTTGGGGTACTCGCCCAGCACGAATGTCCCCTCGAACATGAGGTACATGAAGAGGAAGAAGATGGGATATCCCCACACGCGGTGGGTGACGATGGCGTCGAGCACCTTCGTGGTCTGCGCCTTCTCGAGGTGATTGTCCACGTAGGTCTCCTTCAGCGCGCCGCTGATGAAGGCGTACTTGGCGTCGGTGATGGCCGATTCGCAATCCTCGTCCAGCGAGTCGCGCACGCGGCCCGACATCTTGTCGCGCGCCTCCAGGATCTCCTCCCCGTTGGGGAGCGTGCGTACAAAGTTTTCTATATCGGGGTCATTCTCGAGCAACTTGATGGCCAGGAAGCGGGTGGAGTACTTGTGGCGGATCTCTTCGTTCTTGGACACCGCGGCCTTCACCTCCTCAATGGCCCGTTCCAGGTCAGGGCCGTGGTTGATGTGTATGTGGCGGAATACGCGGCTCGACCGGTTATCGCCATGTACGTAGTCTTCCGGATGCTCCTCCTCGTGGCTCTTCCGGTCCTCCAAGGAGTTGTGCCACTCGGTCAACTCCTTCAGCACCTCGGGGTTCATCTTCCCCCGCTTGTCGAAGAAGTCCACACCCTCGTACAGGTTGATGACGACATGGAACAGCGTGTCCAGGCCCCGGTTCCTCTTGCTCACCGTGGGCACCATCGGCACGCCGAACAGCTTGCTCAGCGTCCGGTAGTCGAGCGCGTTGCCACTGGCTTCCAGCTCGTCGTATATGTTGAGCGCCACCACCATGCGCACGTTCATGTCGATGAGCTGGGTGGTGAGGTAGAGGTTCCGTTCCAAGTTGGACGCGTCCACCACGTTGATAATCACGTCGGGAGTCTCGTCGATAATGTGTCGGCGCACGTATAGCTCCTCGGGGGTGTAGGCCGAGAGGGAATAGGTGCCGGGCAGGTCGACGATACGGAAATGGTAGCCCTCAAAGTCGAAATGCCCCTCCTTGGCGTCAACCGTCACTCCGCTATAATTGCCCACGTGTTCGTGGGCGCCCGAGGCGAGGTTGAACAGCGACGTCTTGCCACTGTTGGGGTTCCCCACGAGAGCCACGTTGATGGTGTGCCGCTTGCCCAAAGCGAGCGCCTTCATTTCCTCTTCGGTCACGGAGATGTCTTCGGGCAGCCCACTCTGGTACACCCGTTTTTTGGCCATTTTGTCGGCTTCTTCCTCACCGACGATCTCGATCATCTCAGCCTCTTGCCGACGCAAGGAAATCTCGTAACCCATCACCTTGTATTTAATGGGATCTTTCAGTGGAGCGTTAAGTATCACTTCCACGGTCTTGCCCTTGATGAAGCCCATCTCCACGATACGCTTGCGGAAACCTCCGTGTCCTAACACTTTTACTATAACGCCTTTTTCGCCTGTTTTTAGTTCTGATAAACGCATAGGATTGAAAAATTTGCCGCAAAGATAATCCATCCCTCCCACGTGAACAAATTATTTAGAATGTTTTTAAATAAGTGAGAGGGCTGCGCCATTTTCTCTGGCCGCATGGGGAATCGGCCGCGTTTTTTAGTCCTCGCGAGCGCATGTTATCTCATTATTTCTCGTACCTTCGCGGCATGTTCAGTACTCCCTGACGTGCAAGAAGATAATACGATAGATGGACAAGAAAAACGATGCCTCGCGAGAAAAAGAGATCTACCGGGTGACCTTCGTGGGAAGCGTGGTCAACCTCTTGCTGCTCACGTTCAAGTTTGTGGCCGGAATCGTGGGGCATAGCGCCGCCATGATGGCCGATGCCGTGCATTCGTTGTCGGACTTCGCCACGGACATTATCGTCATCGTGTTCGTGCGCATAGCGGGCAAGCCGCAAGACGAGGATCACGATTACGGGCATGGCAAGTTCGAGACGCTGGCCACAGCCATCATCGGGCTGGTACTGCTGTGCGTGGGGTTTGGCATCTTCTGGAACGGAGCCTCCACCATCTACCGCGTGCTGGAAGGTGGCTCGCTGGAAGAACCGGGCATGATCGCGTTCTACGCGGCGCTGATCTCCATCGTCTCGAAGGAGCTGGTGTACCAATACACCGTGAGGAAAGGCCAGGGTCTGGACTCGCAGGCGGTGGTAGCCAACGCCTGGCACCACCGGAGCGACGCGCTCTCGTCGGTAGCCACGGCCGTCGGCATCGGCGGCGCCATCTTCCTCGGCGAGCGCTGGCGGGTACTCGACCCCATAGCGGCGGTCATCGTGAGCCTCTACATCATGCGGGTGGCCGTCAAGCTGCTGGTACCCTGCGTGGAGGAGCTGCTGGAGAAATCGCTGCCCGACGACGTGGAGACGCGCATCGTGGAGACGCTGGAAGCCTTCCCCGAGGTGAGCGATCCCCACCACCTGCGCACCAGGCGCATAGGCAACTACTGCGCCGTGGAGGTGCACGTGCGCATGGACGGCGACCTGCGGATAGACGACGCGCACGCCACGGTGACGGCCATGGAGCGGCGACTGAAGGAGCTGCTCGGCGAGCGAACCCTGATTAGCATTCATATTGAACCAAAAAAGAAATAGACAGAGATATATGGAGAGTGTATTGATCACCGGAGCGAGCGGCTTCATCGGGAGCTTCATCGTCGAAGAAGCGTTGAAAAGGAAATATGCCGTATGGGCAGGCATGCGATCCAGCAGCAGCAAACGCTACCTCACCGACAGAAAGATACGCTTCCTCACGCTCGATTTCGCCCACCCCAACGAACTCCGCGCCCAGCTCTCCGGGCACAAAGGGACATACAACAAGTTCGACTACATCGTCCACTGCGCCGGGGTGACCAAGTGTGCCGACAAGGCAGAATTCGAGTACGTCAACTACCTACAGACAAAATACTTCGTCGACATCCTGCGCGAGCTGAACATGGTACCCAAGCAGTTCATCTACATCAGCAGCCTGAGCGTGTGCGGCCCCATACGCGAGAAGGATTACAGCCCTATCCGCGCCGACGACACGCCGGCGCCCAACACCGCCTACGGCTTCAGTAAGCTCAAGGCCGAGCTGTACATACAGAGCCTGCCCGGGTTCCCATACGTCATCTACCGCCCCACGGGGGTGTACGGTCCCCGGGAGACGGACTACTTCCTCATGGCGAAATCCATCAAGCGGCACGTGGACTTCGCGGTGGGATACCGTCGGCAGGACCTCACGTTCGTCTACGTGAAAGACGTGGCGCAAGCCATCTTCAAGGGGATAGAGCGGCAAGTGAGCCGACGCTCCTATCTCCTGTCCGACGGGCAGGTGTACAGCAGCCGCGCCTTCTCGGACCTGATACGCCAAGAGCTGGGCAATCCGTTGGTCGTACGCGTCAAATGCCCCCTCTTCGCGCTGAAAGCCATCTCGTCGATATCCGAGTTCGTCGCGACACGCGCCCGGCGGAGCAGCACGCTCAATTCAGACAAATACCAAATCATGAAACAACGCAACTGGCGATGCGACATCTCACCCGCCACCGAAGAGCTGGGATACACCCCCGAGTACGACCTGCGGCGAGGCGTGGGCGAGACTATCGCCTGGTATAAAGACGAAGGATGGCTTTAGATTTGTTCAAGCGCGCGGAACAGCCTGCGAAAGGGCTGTTTGCGATAGAGAAAGTGGCCCTGGCGTACAACCTGCTCACCTCGGTGCTCATCTTGTTTCTCTTCCAGCAGATGGATCACCCATGGGTGATGCTGGGCCAGCGGATGGTGATCGCCATCGTGACGCTCCTGCTGATGAATCTCTACCGGCTGGCGCCCTGCAAGCTGGCGGCCTACGCGCGGGTCGTGATACAGATGAGCCTGCTCTCCTACTGGTATCCCGACACGTACGAGTTCAACCGCTTCCTGCCCAACCTCGACCACCTGTTCGCCTCCGTGGAGCAGTTCATCTTCGGCATGCAGCCCTCGGTATGGTTCTGCCACACCTTTCCGCAGCTGCTGGTGAGCGAAGCGTTCAACCTGGGCTACTTCTTCTACTACCCCATGATGCTCATCGTCATCACGTTTTACTTCCTCAGGCGGTACCAGTGGTTCGAGAAAATCTCGTTCGTGCTGGCGGCCTCGTTTTTCATCTATTACCTTATATACATATTCGTTCCGGTCACCGGTCCGCAGTTCTATTTCCCGGCCATCGGCTCCGACAACGTGTCACAGGGCGTCTTTCCCGCCATCGGCGACTACTTCAACCTGCACCATGAGCTGCTTCCCGGCCCGGGATTCCAGCACGGCTTCTTCTACGACCTGGTGGAAGATTCGCAGCAAGTGGGCGAACGTCCCACCGCGGCGTTCCCCAGCTCCCATGTCGGCATCGCCACCATACTCATGATCATGGCCTGGCGGGGCAGCAAGACGCTGTTCGCCTGCCTGGTGCCTTTCTACATGTTGCTCTGCGGGGCTACGGTGTACATACAGGCGCACTACGCCATCGACGCCATCGTGGGCTTCCTCTCCGCCTTCCTCGTCTACGTGGCCACCACCTGGATGTTCAAGCGTTGGTTCACGGGCAGGGTGTCGCCCCGGCCCGCGTCATGAGGTCGGCGACGCGGTCAAAGATGCGGAACAGCTCCTCCCGCGTCTCGGCGCGGAGCATGGCCACGCGGATGTCGCGGAAGTTGGGTATCCCCTTGAAAAGCGGGCTGGCGGCCAGGTGTCGGCGCACGTGGAGGATGCCCCTCCGTTCGTCGAGCAGCTTCACGCTGTCGTCCACCTCTTGCCGGAGTACGTCCATGCACCACTCGAAGCCGGGCGGCGGAAGCTCCTCGCCCGTAAGCAGGTAATGCTTCACCTCCTTGAAGATCCATGGGCGTCCGAAGCTGGCGCGGCCTATCATCACCCCGTCCACCCCGTAGCGGTCGAAGCACTCCGCGCAACGCTCGGCGGTGGCGACGTCGCCATTGCCTATGATGGGGATGCGCACGCGCGGGTTCGCCTTCACCTCGCCTATCAGTGTCCAGTCGGCCTCGCCGGCGTACATCTGCGCCCGGGTGCGGCCGTGTATGGTGAGGGCGGCGATGCCACAGTCCTGCAGCTGCTCGGCCAGGGTGCCGATAATCTTGTGGTCGGCATCCCATCCGAGGCGTGTCTTCACCGTCACGGGGACGCGCACGGCGTCGACCACCGCCCGGGTGATGTCGAGCATCAGGGGGATGTTTTGCAGCAGCCCCGCTCCCGCCCCCTTGCCGGCCACCCGCTTCACGGGACAGCCGAAGTTGATGTCAAGCACGTCGGGACGTGCCTGCTCCACGATGCGGGCGGCCTCGGCCATCGTCTCCGCGTCCTTGCCGTAGATCTGTATGGCTACGGGCCGTTCCTCGTCGCTGATGGTGAGTTTCCGCTCCGTCTTGCTCACGGAACGCACCAGGGCGTCGCTCGACACGAACTCCGTGTACACCATGTCGGCCCCGAATCTTTTGCACATCAAGCGGAAGGCGGGATCCGTCACATCTTCCATCGGGGCGAGCAGCACGGGACGCTCGCCCAAGTCTATAGGACCTATCTTCATCTGTATCTGTTTCTTTTTCCGGTGCAAAAGTAGCCATTTTTTGCGCCGATGGCGTTGTTTTCAAATAAATCATGTACTTTTGTCGGAGCGGAAAACTGAAATTAACCCTTTTAAGTAATTACAGCAATGACAAGAAAACCAATCCATGGCCCTGTCCGTAGCCTGGACAAAGCCATATCGGACAAAGTGGCGATATATATGCGAGCCGCTAACCGCAGAGTTGGCGCACAAAAACAATACAACGGAATAATGTGCTAAAAACTCCCGGAAAAGCCGTATCTTTGCAAACGTTATTAAGCCACAATGGCTACAAATACGTAATGACCCTATGACACATAGTATAACCGATTTCGAAATCATGGCTCCCGTAGGCTCGCGCGAATCGCTCACCGCGGCCATACAAGCGGGAGCCGACGCCATCTATTTTGGCATCTCCAACCTGAACATGCGCGCCCGATCGGCCAGCGCGTTCACTATCGACGACCTGCGCGAGATAGCCCACACCTGCGAGGAGCACGGCGTGAAGAGCTACCTGACAGTGAACACCATCATCTACGACGCCGACCTCCCACTGATGCGCACCATCCTCGACGCCGCCAAGCAAGCCGGCATATCGGCCGTGATAGCCGCCGACGTGGCCGTGATGAGCTATGCCTGCCGCATCGGGCTGGACGTGCACCTCTCCACCCAGCTCAACATCTCCAACGCCGAGGCGTTGCACTTCTACGCCCTCTTCGCCGACGTGGTGGTGCTGGCCCGCGAGCTGAACCTCGAGCAAGTGGCCGAAATACACCGACACATCCGGGAGGAGTACATCTGCGGTCCCAACGGCAAGCCGGTACGCATCGAGATGTTCTGCCACGGAGCGCTCTGCATGGCCGTGTCGGGCAAGTGCTACCTCTCGTTGCACGAGATGGACAGCTCGGCCAACCGCGGCGCCTGCATGCAGGTATGCCGGCGCGCATACACCGTGCGCGACAAGGAGACGGGCGTGGAGCTGGACGTGGAGAACCCATACATCATGTCGCCCAAGGACCTGAAGACTATACACTTCCTCAACAAGATGATAGACGCCGGCGTGCGTGTGTTCAAGATCGAGGGACGCGCCAGGGGACCCGAGTACGTGCGCACCGTCGTGGAATGCTATAAAGAGGCCATACAAGCCTATCTCGACAACGACTTCACCGACGAGCGGATAGCCCGATGGGACGAGCGACTGGCCAGCGTCTTCAACCGCGGCTTCTGGGACGGGTACTACCTCGGCCAGCGCCTCGGCGAATGGACGCACGGCTATGGCTCGGCCGCCACCGAGCGGAAAATCTACGTGGGCAAGGGCGTGAAATACTTCGACCACATCGGCGTGGCCGAATTCGTGGCCGAGGCCGCCGAAGTCAGCGTGGGCGACAAGCTGTTGGTGACCGGCCCAACCACCGGCGCCGTGTTCCTCACGCTCGAAGAGGCGCGCGTCGACCTCAAGCCCGTGCCAACGGTGAAGAAAGGCGAACACTTCTCCTTCAAGATGGAGAAGATGCGCCCCAACGACAAGCTCTACAAGCTTGTCTCCACCGAAGAACTAAAGAAATTCAAGGGCCTCCCCACCGACCAGCGCGAGGAGGACCCCAAGGAACACTAACCCTCGCCCCCCCTTCGCTATCATTTTTTAATTTTTAATTCTCAATTCAAAAAGATGATCTACATCTACGAACTGGAAATGAAGGTGCGCGACTATGAGTGCGACCTGCAAGGCATCGTCAACAACGCCAACTACCAGCACTACCTGGAACATACGCGGCACGAATTTCTGTCGTCCATCGGCGTCAGCTTCGCCTCGCTCCACGAACAAGGAATCGATCCCGTGGTGGCACGCATACACATCGCCTTCAAGGCGCCGTTGCGAAGCGGCGACCTCTTCCTCTCCAAGCTCTATGTAGAGAAAAGGGGCATCAAATACGTGTTCTACCAAGACATCTTCCGCAAGAGCGACGGCAAAATGGCGATAAAAGCTTCCGTCGAAACCGTCTGCCTGGTGGACGGCCGCCTGGGCGACAGCGAGTTGTTCGACGAGGTATTATCCCCCTACATCCTATAGCGCTACCGTGACCATCACCGAAGAAGAACAGATCAACGCCATCGCCCTCACGCTGGTTCCCGGCATCGGCCACATCATCGCCAAGCGACTGATGGAGACAATAGGCAGCGCCACCGACGTCTTCGCCCTGCGCAAAGAACTCGCCAGACGCCTGCCCGGCATATCGCCTCGCCTTGTCAACGCCTTGGACAATCCGCAGGCCCGCGTCCGCGCCGAGCACGAATACGCCTTCGCCCGGAAAAACCACATCCGCTGCCTGACCTACCACGACGACGCCTACCCCACCCGACTGCGCGAGTGCGACGACGCGCCCACCGTGCTCTTCTACAAAGGCAACGCCGACCTCAACGCCCGCCGCATTGTCAACATGGTGGGAACCCGCCGTGCCACCGAGTACGGCACGCACCTCTGCGCCACCTTCCTGCACGAGCTGAAAGCCCTCTGTCCCGACATCCTCGTAGCGAGCGGACTGGCATACGGCATCGACATACACGCCCATCGGTCGGCCTTGGCCAACGGCCTGCCCACCGTGGGCGTGCTGGCGCATGGCCTCGACCGCATCTACCCCTACGCGCACCGGCAGACCGCCAAGGAGATGATAGAACGCGGCGGCTTGCTCACCGAATACCTCTCGGGCACTACGCCCGACCGCCACAACTTCATCAGCCGCAACCGCATCGTGGCCGGCATGTCCGACGCCACCATCGTGGTCGAATCGGCCGAGAAAGGCGGTTCGCTCATCACCGCCGACATTGCCAGCAGTTACCACCGCGACTGCTTCGCCTTCCCGGGACGGACCGGCGATGAATACTCCCGAGGCTGCAACCGCCTCATACACGACAACAAAGCCACCATGCTCCTCTCCGCCGAGGACCTCGTCCTGTCCATGGGATGGGACACCCCCTCCAACGCCCCGAAAAAGAAAAGCAACGTACAACGCAACCTATTCCCCGAACTCACCGAGGAAGAGCGGCAAATCGTCGCCATCCTCGAGCGCCAAGGCGACCTGCAAATCAACACCATCGTAGTCGAGGCCGACATCCCCGTGCGACGAATGACCTCCATCCTCTTCGACCTCGAGATGAAAGGCGTAATCCGTGTCCTCGCCGGAGGGGTGTACCAGCTGCTGTAAAACAACAATAGACAGAGACAAAAAACAACTCGCCTCGTACTTCATAGCAACAATACATCAGCGTTGCCTCCTGACTTCATCAATGCGCCACCCTATCCCGAAGGCGCGAAAGCCTCATGCAAATCCGCGTGAAACGAGAAGCTCGGGCTTTTTTCTCCATTCCCGAAATCTGATTACAAAAGCTCGGGCTTTTTTCTCCATTCCCGAAATCTGATTACAAAAGCTCGGGCTTTTTTCTCCATTCCCGAAATCTGATTACAAAAGCCCGGGCTTTTTTCTCCATTCCCGAAAT